>DASRIK010000237.1:0-3259 GCA_035650035.1 Burkholderiales bacterium
AGCGGCGCTTCGAATACCGCAATCTCTTGAAGCAAGTCCCGGCGGTGACGGATATCCGTCAGGTAAGCCGGGGCGGACTCGAAGAGCTGCTCGTCTCGCGCACGGAGCTCGACGTGATCGCGTCGGGCGCCGACTATTCGAGCCATGCGGGCTTCAGCGCGGCACGCGGCGGGGCGCTTTACTTCGGCCCTGTCAACTTTCGCAAGGGGACGGAGCCTTATACGAGCGTCGCGCTACCCACGCGCCTAGGTGCAGAGACAGTCGCGCTGGCCGAGATCAACCTGAAATTCGTGTGGGACAGCGTGTCGGGCATCGAAGTCGGACGCACGGGGTACGCCTACGTCGTCGACGGCAGTGGACGGCTGATCGCCCATCCCGACCTGAAGCTCGTGTTGCAGAACAGCGATTTCTCTCACCTCGTCCAAATCGGCGCGAACAATGGCGCAGTGCTCGCGCAAAGCCACGCCGGCACCAGCGTGATTGCGGCATCCGTCCCGATTGCGGCGCTGGGATGGACCGTGGTCGTCGAGCAGCCGCTCGCGGAAGCCTTTACGCCGCTTTACGCAAGCCTCATTCGTCTCGGCATTTTTGCCGCGCTCTCGCTCGTCCTGGCCACGCTGGGTGCGCTCGCGATAGCAAGGAGAATCGCGGCTCCCGTGAAGGCGCTCGAAACCGGGGCCATGAAACTGGCTGCCGGCCGGCTCGATCATCGCGTGCGGGTCAACACTGGCGACGAGCTCGAACTGCTCGCGGATCAATTCAACGCCATGGCCGAGACGATCGGTCGGTCGCATGAAGAGCTCGAGCAAAAAGTCGAGGCGCGCACCCGCGAGCTCGCGCTCGCCAACAGCGCAAAATCGCGCTTTCTGGCCGCAGCGAGTCACGACCTGCGTCAACCCATGCACGCCCTCGGCCTGTTCGTCGCGCAACTGCTGGCGAAGCCGCAAACGGTCGAGCAACGCCGTCTTGTCGATCGCATTCACGCGTCGTCGCAGGCCATGAATGCGCTGCTCGACTCGTTGCTCGATATATCGCGCCTCGATGCCGGCGCAGTGACGCCGGAGGCAATTGATTTTCCGCTGGACCGTTTGTTCGCGCGGATGCGCGACGAATTCGAGCCGCTCGCGCAGGAGAAGGGCCTCGAGTTGCGCATCGCGTCGACGGATGTATGGCTGCGAAGCGACCCGGTTCTGCTCGGACGCATCATTCAGAATCTCATTTCGAATGCCGTTCGCTACACGCCGCGAGGCGGCGTGCTCGTAGGATGCCGCCGTCGCGGCGCAGCCGTGCGCATCGACGTGATCGATAGCGGCACAGGCATTCCGGAGGAAGAGCGCGAGCACGTCTTCCGCGAGTTCTATCAGCTCGCCAATCCGGAGCACGACCGGAGCAAAGGTTTGGGGCTGGGACTGGCGATCGTCGAGCGCCTCGCCCGGCTTCTCGACCATCGGGTGGAAATAGCTTCTCGCGCGGGCCGCGGGTCGCGCTTCTCCCTCACCGTCACGCGCGGTGCGCCCTGCGGCATCGAGGCGCTCCCTGAAGGGATCGAAACGGGCATTCCGCGCGGCGCGCTCATTTCGCTGATCGACGACGATGCGCTCGCACGCGAGGCCATGCGCGGCCTTATGTCGAGCTGGGGATGCGAAGTCGTTCCAGCAGCGTCAGCAGCCGAGGCGGCGCTCAAGCTCGCTCCCTACCGCCGCATGCCGGATTTGATCGTTTCCGATTTCCGCCTGGCGGGCGGCGGCACAGGGCTGCAGGCGATCGCGCAATTGCGCTCCGCATTCGGCGCTCAAATTCCCGCTTGTCTCGTCACGGGTGATACGTCGACTGATGTGCTGGGGGAAATCGAATGCGCGGGCTTGCACGCGCTCACCAAACCGGTTGCGCCGCTGCGGCTGCGTGCGCTCGTCAGTCAGATGCTCAAGGCGCGCTCAGTGCCCCAGGCTGCCGCCCGGTTTCCAGCCTAGGCGCCCTGCCGCAATCACCGCCTCGGTGCGATTGCTGGCGCCGAGCGCTTTCAGGATCGCGGTCACGTGATTCTTGACGGTCGCCTCGGCCATGCCGAGCTGACCGGAGATGCGCTTGTTCGATTTGCCTTCCAGCATCAAAGCGAGCACCTGGCTCTCTCGCGCGGTGAGCTGCGGCTCCGCCGCGCCTGGATGGGCTGCAGCAAGCACTTCGGGGGGCAGGTACATGCCGCCCGAGCACACGAGCCTCAATGCACTGACCATGACGTCGTGTGAGGTGGACTTCGGAATGTAGCCGGCGGCGCCGAGCGCGATGGCGCGCGCAACGACTTGATGGTCATGCTGAGCAGAGCATACGACCACCGCCGTTGCCGGACGGCGCCGGCGCAGCTCTTCCAGCGTCGTGAATCCCTCGGAATCCGGCAGGTTCAGGTCGAGCAGCACGAGGTCGATGTCCGGGCGCGCTGCGGCGATGCGGAGCGCGCCCGCGCTGTCTGCAGACTCCAGCAGGTCGAATTGTGGGTCGAGTTCCGCGAGCACGTTGCGCAACGCTTCGCGTATGAGCGGATGGTCGTCGACCACGAGCACTTTCATGTGAGTGAGGATAACGACCCACTGGAGCACATGCAATGCAGGACTTTCCTCCCGGGACTTGAGTGGGATTTACCCGCGCTGGCGCTCAACCCAAACTTGGACCCGAGCTAATGGGCTCGTGACAAGGAGAAGACCATGCGTGCCATCACCATCGTGAATTTTGGAGCCGTCGCGCTACTCGCAGCATCGCTCACCGCCGCCGCACAGGACGGCGGAGCATTGAGCAGCAACACCGGGATCGTCACCAAAGCGAGCAACTACCCGGTGAAGGAAACCATCGATCGCGTCGAGACCGCAGCCAAGGCTATTGGTGCCCACATTTTCAACCGCATCGACTATCAGGCGATGTCCAAGAAAGTGAAAGTCGATGTCCGACCCAACGAGTTGATCATTTTCGGTCGAGGTGCCGGCGGGCCACACATCGTCAAAGAAGCGCCGCTCGCAGGGCTGGACATGCCGTTCAAAGCGCTTGCGTGGGAAGACACGCAAGGCAAGGTGTGGGTGAGCTATACGAACGGTAGTTACATGGACCAGCGCTACGCGATCAAAGGCGCCGGCTCTTACGTCAAGAACATCAATGAAACGATCGAAAAGCTCATTTCCGAGGCGCTGAAGTAGTCAGGCCTGATCCCAATCGGCGGAGATCGAGCCTCGCACCTTTAGAACGTTACGTGCGACACCGCACGGAGCTCACG
>DASRIK010000238.1:0-10907 GCA_035650035.1 Burkholderiales bacterium
GAACGTTTCCGTGTAGGCGTCGTAAAAATCCCTTGGGCTCGACCGCAGGACGCGGTTGTCGACGAAGTCGCTCCACGGTAGCGCGACGATCGTGCCGCTCGGTGTTTTCTGCAGTCGCGGCAGGCTGGTGTTCAACGCGTCCGCGTGCCACTTCAAGCCTTCGCGCACCAGGAGCTCGTGGGTGATCGCGTTGGAACCGTAGACCGCGGTGACCCAGCCGTCCGGCCGCCGGCCGGAAACGTCTTCCAGGATGTCCAGCGATTTGCGGATCGTGCGCTGCTGCTCCTCGTCGGTCATGTCGAGGAGGTACTGGTTCTGCGCGTACCCGTGTGCAGCGACACGTTGACCCGATCGCACGATCGTGCGCACGAGCTCGGGATAAGTCTCGGCGCTGAGCGCATTCGCGAAGACCGTCGCGGGGACGCCCGCACGATCGAGGATGCCGAGTATCCGCCACACGCCTTCTTCGCCGCCGTATTGCGACCACTGCCGCCCCGGCAAGTCAGGCGTGCCGGGTTTGAGCGGGGTCGTGCGCGGGAAGTAGGTCGGCGACGTGCCTTCGGCCCAGGTTTCGAGCAGCACGCTCACGAGAACCGCGACACGCTTGCCGTCGGGCCAGGAGATCATCAAGACGCCTGCAGCTTCGCCGCGCGCGCGACTTTCGTCCACTTCGCCACTTCCGCCCGGATGACTTTCGCGAACTCCTCCGGCGAGTTGCCGATCGGCTCCTCATCCGCGAGCCGCTTCTTCGTCTCGGGCTCGCGCAAAGCGGCCACCGTGAGCGTATGCAGCCGGGAGAGAATGCGCGGCGGCGTGCCGGCCGTTGCGAAAAGCCCGAACCATTGCAGTGCCTCGTAATCCCCGTAACCCGCCTCCGTCACGGTCGGCACGCTGGGGAGCGCGTCGGCGCGCTTCCGGGCGCTCACGGCAAGCGCGCGTAGCCTTCCGGCGTCGATGTGCGGTTTGGCCGAGATCACGTTCACGAGCATCGCGGACACGCGTCCGCCGATCACGTCGGTCAGCGCCGGGCTTACGCCCTTATAAGGGACGTGCGTCATCTGTGTGCCGGTCATGAGCTTCAGGAGCTCCATCGCCAGGTGCGGGACGCTCCCTTCGCCCGGTGACGCGAACGTGAGGTCCGGGCTTTTCTTCGCAAGCGCGACGAGCTCCTGGACGGATTTCGCCGGTAGCGAAGGATGTACGACCAGCGCCTGCGTCGATGCGACCACCTGTGTGATCGGCGCGAAATCTTTCGTGACCTCGAACTGTGGGTTCTTCGTCACGAGATGGATGCTCGTGATGGTCGTCGGCGCGACGAGGAGCGTGTACCCGTCACCCGCCGTGCGTGCGGCGATCTGATAACCGATGAGGCCGGCGGCGCCGGCGCGGTTATCGATGACGAACTGCTGTCCCAGCGCGCTCGAGAAGTGCGCCCCGAGCAGCCGCGCAATCGTGTCCGTGCCGCCTCCGGGCGAGGACGGCACGATGATGCGCACGGGTTTGACGGGCCACTCGTTTTGGGCATACGCGTGCGGGGTCGCGGCGAGGCACAACCCTGTTGCGACCAGGCACAACGATCTGAACATCGCGTCTCCTCCTCGGCTATCAATACGGTGTCTTGTGCACCGTTCCCGTGCTATCCACGAACCACCGCTCGCTCGCGAGCGGCTTCCCCGCCATGCGCTCCAGCATCCACTCCGCCATCGTCATGTAGGGATTCGGCCCCAGGTTGGCGGACGGAACGAAACCAACCGAGTGCTTCGACTCCTGGTAGATCATGAGCCGCCGGGACGCGGACATGACGGAGAACATCTTTTCCGTGTATTCGAGCGGGCTCAGCTCTTCGGCCTCTCCGGCGACGCAGAGGTAGGGGACCTTGATGCGCTCTGCATGCCCTTCCCAGGTGAGCGTTCTGACGAAGCGGTCGAACTCGGCTTCATCCGTGTAACCGGACATCCACATGAAGCGCTTCTTGAACGTGGGTGACGCTTCTTCGAAGATAGTGTGGCACCCCGGTTCGAGGCATGTCATCACGACCGCACATGCGCGCACGCGCGGTTCGTTTGCAGTCACGATCGTGCCGAACAGCGACCCGAAGCTCCGGCCGGTAATGCCGATTTTCCCGGGGTCGACTTCCGGACGCGCGACCAGCCAGTCGACGATGGCGGGACCGGCTGCGATCCAGTTCTCCATGGAGACGTGGATGCCATAGAGCGGCGACTCGTTCTGGCCGGGCCCGTCGATCGCGAGCACGGCGAAGCCCCGCGACAGCCAGCGATCGCCGTATAGCGACACCGCGATTTCCTTGAACCCGTCCATGCCGGGAATTTCGACGACCACCGGAATCTTCCCGCCGCTATAGTTCGGCGGCAGGTGTAACCACCCGGGCAGGTGCTTGCCCCTGAACGGAATCCACACCGCCTCGACGCGATGGTCCGCGAGCCGCGCATAGCTCCCGTAGCACGCGCGCTTGCGCTCGTTCAACGCGATGTTTTCGTCGTCGTTGTCGTGATACGGCCATTGCGCCGCACCCCAGTGCACCGCTGCCATGAAGTAGTTGTCGCGTGCCGTTACGGTCCAGCCCTGCGCTTCAGCGGCTTTCGCTCTGGCTTCGCGCCGCTTTGCGGTGGCAGCAAATGCCGGGGAGATATCCGCATATTTCTGCACGCGCTGCTGGATCAGCGCGAAATCGGCACTCGCTTCCATGCCGCAGGGAAACTGCAGGTATTTCGTTCGTGGCTGGTCCCAGTCCGGGCCGTTCGCCTTGATGACGTTGTCGAGCACCCAGCGCTGCTCTTTCCAGCGCCGGACCTGCGGCTCGCCGCGGCGTGCGCGCACGTAAGCCGGAGTCTCAGAGCTCATATCTGCCTTTCTCGTGGGGAGCGAGTTTTTTACCACAACGGAGACGCCCGGGAGGAAGGACACCCGTCATTGACTCGATCCCTCGCACTATACGAACATCCGACCGGTCCGCCGAACCTCGAGCTGTAACCCCCGATCTCGTGTCCACAAGCCAGCTTTTCACGCCCAAGAAAATCGGTTCGGTAACCGTTCCGAATCGCATCGTCATGCCCGCCATGACGACGCGGCTCGCCGATCGCGATGGTTTCGTCACCGATGAGACGGTCGCTTATTTCGCCGCGCGGGCACGCGGCGGAACCGGGCTTGTCACCGTCGAGATGGCCTCGCCCGAGCGCGTCGGCCGCCATCGTTTTCACGAGCTCGGGATTTACGACGACCGCTTTCTTCCCGGGCTGCGGCGTCTCACGGACGCCCTGCACGCGCACGGCGCGAAAACGTCCATTCAGCTCGGTCATGCCGGCGGGCACACGCGGCAGGACATCTGCGGCGAGCCGCCCATCGCGCCTTCGGCGGTTCCGCATTACGTCTTCGAGCTCCACGGCGAGACCATCACGCCCCTCGAGATGACGCAGGAACGCATCGCGCAGACCGTGCGCGCTTTCGTAGACGCGGCCGCGCGCGCGAAAGCTGCGAACTTCGATTTCGTCGAGCTCCATGTCGCGCACGGTTATCTGCTTTCGCAATTTCTATGTCCCGAGGAAAACCAGCGCACCGACGAATACGGCGGATCGCTCGCGAACCGCGCCCGCATCAGTCTCGAAATCCTGCGCGCGGTCAAAGCCGAGCTCCGCCGCTTTCCCGTGATTTTCCGGTTGAACGTAGATGACTATTTCCCGAACGGGCTCACGTTCCCCGAAGGTCTGCAGGTCGCGAAATGGGCTGCGGTCGAAGGCGCGGACGCGCTGCACGTCACCGCCGGCCATTACCGCTCGCTCCCGTCGGCGCACATGATGACGCCGCCGATGAATTGCCCCGAAGGCATCTTTCTCACCTATGCCGCGCGCGTAAAAGGCGAAGTCCCGGTCCCGGTGATCGCCGTCGGCAGGCTTGGCAACCCCAGACTCGCCACGGAAGCCGTCGAGCTGGGTCAAACAGATTTCGTGGCGCTTGGACGGCCCCTCATCGCCGACCCCGACTGGGCCGCGAAGGCCCGGACCGGCATGGCCGTGCGGCGCTGCCTCTCTTGCAACCGCTGCGTTGACGAAATGCGTGGAGGAGACAAGCTCGGCTGCGTCGTCAATCCGACGGCTGCGCGCGAGGTGGAATACGCGGGCGCCGCTCCGCTGCCCAAAGGCGAGCGCATCTGCGTGATCGGTGCCGGCCCGGCGGGTCTGTCCTACGCAGCGCTCGTCGCGGACGGCAACCACGTCACCGTGTTCGAGCGCGCGAGCCGGGCAGGCGGCGCTTTGCGGTACGCGGGCCTCGCACCTCAATTCCAGAACGTGGAAGCCGACCAGCCGACGCTCGATACGTATATCGACGAGCTCGAGCGCGCCTGCCGTGAGAAGAACGTGGAATTCCGCTTCGCGACACCCATTGCGAACCTGGCGGAACTGACGGACGGCTTCGACCGCGTGGTCATCGCGACGGGCGCCCGTTATCGGCTCGGGCTCACGTGGTTGATCACGGCACTGCTCCGGCTCGGCTGGGGCAAAACAGCGCTCGCGCGGCGGATCTTCAGGTCTGCGCGCGTCAGGGATTGGTTCTATTATGATGCTCGGACAAGCGCGACTCCGAAGCCCGATAAACTCGATCCCGCGCGTGTCGTCATTATTGGCGATGCAGCCCGCCCCGGCAAGACACGAGAGGCCGTCGAATCGGCCTTCAGAGCTGCGCTTTTCACCGCAACGCCCAAGGGTTCCTGACCATGACAACGCAATCGCAATCAGCATCGCCTGCCCGTGCACGGCCGCTGGAGGAAGTGAAAGCCGAGACGATCCGCCGCGCCGGCAAATTGAATCCGCTCGACGGCATCCATCCCGAAGACGGAGTGCAGGTCGCGAACGCCCTGAAGAGCCTGGATCGGGACGAATGGGCCGCAGAGTGGTCGAAGCTCGGCCAGCGCGCCGAAAGCGACGCCGAGAAGCTCGAAAAGAGCGGCGGAGACACCGCGAAGACCCGCGACCTTTATATGCTGGCGTTCAATTATTTCAGAATCGCGCGGTACCCCTGTCCGATCTCGGCCGCGACGCAGACGGCTTACGAGAATTCGCTGCGCGTGTTCAAGAAGGCCGCCCGGTATTTCGATCCGCCGCTCGAGATCGTCGAGGTCCCGTTCGAAGGCAAGCAACTGATCGGGTATCTGCAGATCCCGCTCGCACCGAAAAAACCGCCCGTGATCATGCATTGGGGCGGCGTCGATGGCTGGAAGGAAGACCGCACGAAAGCACACCCGCTGATGCATGACGCGGGCTTTGCCGCATTCGCGGTCGACATGCCGGGCACCGGAGAGAATCCCGTCACGTACATCGACCCGGCAGCGGACCGCGCTTTTGCCGCGTTCATCGATTATCTGCTGACGCGTAAGGACATCGATGCCACCCGGCTCGGCGTCTGGGGCGGCAGCTATGGAGCGTACTGGGCGGCGAAGCTTGCGCACACCGAAGCGAAGCGGCTGAAAGGCGCCGTGTTCCACGGCGGGAACGCCCACCTCGGTTTCCAGCCGGAATGGATGAAGCCTGCGCTGACCGAACGTGCGACGGCCGCGATCTTCGGCCCGATCGGACTGTTCCAGTCGCGCAGCCGCGCGATGGGCGTAAAGAGCCTCGAGGAGTTTCTCGAAGTGGCGCCGAAGCTTTCCCTGAAAACGCAGGGCCTTCTCGACGGCCCGTGCGCGCCGCTGCTGTGCGTGAACGGCAAGCTCGACGATCAGGCGCCCGTCGACGATATCTATCTGCTGATGGAGCATGGCCGCCCGAAAGAGGCACGAATCTATCCGAAGGGGCTGCACATGGGTCGCGGAGGCGGCACGACGGACGAAGAGATCTGGCATCTCATCGTGAACTGGCTGAAGTCCCGGGTGTAGAACGCGATGGATCTGCATCTCAAAGGCAGGCGCGCGCTCGTGACCGGGGGCTCGCGCGGCATCGGTTTCGGCGTCGCCCAGGCGCTTGCCGCCGAAGGCTGCAACCTGCACCTTGCTTCGCGCAGCGCCGAGTCCCTGGATTCAGCGCGTAAACGCCTGCAGGACGCCTACGCCGTAAAAGTCACGACCCACGCGTGTGATCTCGGGCGCTCCGATGCGGTAACTCAGCTCGCGCGTGAATGCGAAGGCGCCGATATCGTCGTGAACAATGCCGGGGCCATACCGCAGGGCGCGATCGATCTCGACGAGAAAACCTGGCGTGAAGCGTGGGATCTGAAGGTGTTCGGATTCATCGGCCTCACCCGGGAGTTCTATCGCCAGATGTGCGGAAGAAAAAGCGGCGTGATCGTGAACGTCCTCGGAAACGCGGGCGAGCGGCCGATGCCGCATTACGTCGCCGGCAGCATGGCGAACTCTGCACTGATCACGATGACCCGGGTGATGGGCGCCGAAAGCATCCGGCATGGTGTGCGCGTCGTCGCGGTAAGTCCCGGATACATCGAGACCGACCGACAAATCGTGCGCTGGAAAGCGCGCGCGAAAGAGCAGCTCGGCGACGAAAACCGCTGGCGCGAGCTGACGGCGATCTTTCCGCTGGGACGGCTGGGAACGGTCGAGGAAGTGGCGAATAGCGTCGTGTTCCTCGCGTCGGACCGCTCGAGCTATACGAGTGGCGCAATCCTGACGATTGACGGCGGTTTCAGCCAGCGTCCGGCACAGGTCAAGGAGTGGTGATGTCCCTCACTCTAACCCTCTCCCAAAGGGAGAGGGTATTGTCTCCCTTCTCCCCTCGGGAGAAGGGTTGGGGATGAGGGAAAACGTTAGGAGCTTTGCATGACGACAACGCAGTTCGAACCCAAAGGCGTCATTCCGGCGTGTCTGTTGCCTTTCCATCCGGATCTCTCCATCGACGAAGCTTCGTACCGCAAGCACCTGAGGGATGTCACCGCGGTTCGCGGGCTTTCCGCGATCACCGTGAACGCACACGCATCGGAAGTCGCGTCCTGCACGTTCGAAGAGCAGGAACGCGTGCTCGCGATGACGATGGACGAAGTCGGCAGCCGTATTCCTGTCGTGAACGGCGTGTATGTCGACGGCAGCCTCGAGGCCGCGCGCATTGCGCGAATGGCGCAGCACGGCGGCGCGTCGTGCCTGCTCGTCTTCCCGCCGGGGCCTCTCGCATTGGGATCGCTCAGCCGGCCTGAAATGGTCATCGCGCACTTCAAGACGATTGCCGATGCCTGCGACCTGCCGATCATCTGTTTTCAGTATCCACTGGCGAGTGGTCTCGGATACCCGGTCGACACGCTGCTGAAGCTCGTCGAGGCGGTCCCGACGATTCGCGCGATCAAGGACTGGTCCAACAACGTGATGCAGCACGAGCGCCAGATACGGGTGCTGCAGAACCTGCCGCGGCCCGTGAACGTGCTGACGACCCACAGCTCGTGGCTTTTCAGCTCGCTCGTGCTCGGCTGCAACGGCCTTCTGTCCGGCTCGGGCAGCGTCATCGCCGACCTCCAGGCTGCGCTATGGCAGGCGGTCAAGGCGAACGATCTTGCACGCGCGCGGCAGTTGAACGACCGCATCTACCCGATCGCACAGGCGTTCTACGCCGATCCGTTCGTGGACATGCACAACCGCATGAAGGAAGCGCTCGTGATCCTGGGACGGATTCCGTGCGCGGCCGTGCGTCCGCCGCTCGTGAAGCTGTCGGACGCGGAAATCGCGAGGATCCGCCAGGCGCTGCAGGAGGCCAAGGTCGCGCCGGAAGGAGCATTGCCGCACGCGGCGTGAAGCAAAGCCGCGCCGCCCTGGCCACGCTCTTCGCGGGCGCCGCGGCGATCGCCTCCTCGGCGCTCTGGGTCAAAGTCAGCGAAGCGGGACCGGTATCGACGGGATTCTGGCGCGTTTTCCTCGCGCTTCCCGTGCTTTGGGCGTGGGCCGCATACGATGCGCGCCGGTACCCCCGCGCCACCTCGGCCGCCGACCTGCGCCTCATGGCACTTGCTGGATTCTTCTTCGCCGGCGATCTCGCCGTCTGGCACTGGTCGATCCTTCTCACGACCGTCGCAAACGCAACTCTGTTCGCGAACTGCGCGCCGATTTTCGTCACGCTCGCCGCATGGCTCTTCTTTCGAGATCCGCCGAGCAGGCGATTTCTGGTGGGCCTCGTCGCGGCCGTCACCGGCATGTTCATGCTGCTGCACGGCGATTTCCACACTTCCGGACGTGCGTTGCTGGGCGATGTGCTCGGCATCGTCACGGCGGTTTTCTACGCCGGCTATCAGATGACGGTCAGCCGCGCGCGCGACACCGTCTCGACGGGCCGTCTGATGGCGGTGAGCGGAACGGTGTCGGCGATCATCCTTTTGCCGATCGCGCTCGTTTCCGGCGAGCAGTTTCTGCCCGTCACGACAACGGGATGGCTGCTGCTCGTGGGGCTTGCGCTGACCTCGCAGGTGGCCGGCCAGAGCCTCATCGCCTATGCGCTCGCCCATCTGCCCGGCACGTTCGCGTCGGTCGCGCTGCTGGTGCAGGCCGTCATAGCCGCCGCCCTCGCGTGGCTGCTGCTCGGTGAGACGCTGACGCCGCTCGCCATGATCGGCGGCGCGCTGGTCCTGCTCGGCATACGGATCGCGCACACGGCGGAGCGGGCGCCATAGGGCATCGTTTAGACTTAGCGCACGGGAGAACAACATGAAGAAGCTGATCGCACTCAGCGCAGGCTTGCTCGCCTGCTTCAGCGCTGCACACGCACAAGTCGTATCGAAGCCGGCGGGCGCCTATCCGACGCGCCCCATACGCCTCATCGTGCCGTTCGCGCCCGGCGGCTCGAACGACATCATGGCGCGACTCGCCGGCCAGAAGCTCTCCGAAAGCCTCGGCGCGCAGGTCGTGGTGGACAACCGTGCAGGCGGCAGCGGCATCATCGGCACCGACATCGCGACGAAAGCGGCGCCGGACGGCTACACGCTGCTCATGATGAGCCTCACCTTCGCGGTGAACCCGAGCCTCTACAGCAAGCTTCCCTACGACACCGAGAAAGATCTCACGCCGGTGACGCTCGTCGCCTCGGCGCCGCTCATGCTCGTCGTGCATCCCTCGATTCCGGCGAAATCGGTCCAGGATTTTCTCGCGTACGCGAAAGCCAATCCGGGCAAGCTCAATTTCGGCTCCGGCGGCCCGGGCACGACGCCGCATCTGGCGGGCGAGATGCTGAAGATGATGGCGGGTGTAAAGATGACGCACGTGCCGTACAAAGGCGGCGGACCCGCTTTGAACGATCTCATCGGCGGGCAGATCCAGCTCATGCTGGAGAACATCCCGAGCACGCTGCCGCATGCGAAATCCGGCCGGCTTCGCGCGCTCGCAGTGAGCGGTCTCAGGCGCTCGCCGCTGGTCCCCGATCTTCCGACACTCGACGAAGCGGGACTGAAAGGCTACGAGATCGTCGGCTGGAACGGGCTCTTCGTTCCGACTGGAACGCCGCGACCGATCGTGACGCTACTCTATAAGGAGACGGCGAAAGCGCTCGCGCAGCCGGACGTGAAGGAGCGTCTCGCGACCATGGGCGCGGAGCCGGTCGGCAACAGCCCGGACGCGTTTCGTGCCTTCGTGAAAGCGGAAATCGCGAAATGGGCAAGGGTCGTGAAAGAGGCGGGGCTGAAGGTCGAATGAAAAGCTTCAAGACGAAGGAAACACATATAACCCAGCGTAGGTTTTGGCATCGGTGAACGAAACAACGACCCTCGCTCGCTTCATTGCCGAATCGAAATGGGGTGACATTCAGCAGCCCACCCGTCACGAAGGCAAGCGCGCCCTGCTCAACTGGCTCGGCTGCGCGCTCGGCGGCTCTCGCGATGAAACCGTCGAGCTTGCGCTTCGAGCGATCGCGCCGTTCTCCGGAGCGCCTACCGCTAGCGTGATCGGACGCCGCGAACGTCTCGATCCGCTCAATGCGGCGCTCGTCAACGCGCTGTCGTCGAACATTCTCGATTACGACGACACGCACATGAAAACCGTCATTCACCCGAGCGTGCCTGTCGCAGCCGCCGTTCTGGCGTTCGCAGAGCATCGTCAGGCGACAGGCTCCGATCTTCTCCATGCGTTCATACTGGGTGTCGAAGCCGAATGCCGCATCGGCAACGCCGTCTCGCCGCAGCATTACGCCGCCGGGTGGCATATCACGGCCACGTGCGGTGTCTTTGGTGCGGCCGCTGCAGCCGGCAAGCTGCTCGGACTCGATGCGAACCGGATGACTTGGGCGTTCGGCATCGCGGCCACGCAGGCGAGCGGCCTCACCGCGACGATGGGCAGCATGTCGAAGAGCTACAACATGGGGCATGCGGCGAAAAGCGGTCTCGTTGCAGCGCTACTCGCCGAACGCGATTTCACGAGCTCGGACCGCGCGCTCGAAGCCCCGCGGGGATTTGCAAACGTCCTCTCGACGAATGCACGGCTCGACGAGGTGACCCGGGGGCTTGGCCAAACGTGGGAGCTCTCCTGGAACGCGTACAAGCCTTTTCCCTGCGGGATCGTTCTGCACGCCGCGATCGACGGCTGCCTGCAGTTGCGTGAAGAGCACGCGCTGACGCCTGAAGCGATCGAGCGTGTGGACGTTCGCCTGCATCCGCTCGCATTGGATCTGGCAGGCAAGCCGGCGCCGGCGACCGGTCTCGAAGGAAAGCTCAGCGTTTATCATTCGCTTGCGGTAGCGCTCCTGTACGGCAAAGCCGGCGTGGCCGAATTTACGGACGAATGTGTCCGACGGGCCGAAGTCCTCGCCCTGCGCGCGAAGGTTTCGGCGACACCGGATGCCACGCTCGACAAGGCGGCCGCTCGCGTGCGCATCGTGCTGAAAGACGGGCGCACGCTCTCGCGCGACGTGCCGCACGCCGTCGGCTCGCTGGAAAAACCGATGAGCGACCATGCGCTGGAAGAGAAATTCCGGGAGCTCACC
>DASRIK010000239.1:0-17949 GCA_035650035.1 Burkholderiales bacterium
TGAGGAGCAGGCATCTTCTCTCGAAGAGACTGCGTCTTCGATGGAGCAGCTCGCCAGCACGGTCAAGCAAAACACCGAGAACGCGCGGCAGGCGAATCAACTTGCCACCGGGGCGTCCGAAGTCGCGGTCAAAGGCGGCGAGGTCGTGACCCAGGTCGTTTCCACGATGGGCGAGATCACGGAATCCTCCAAGAAGATAGTCGAGATCATCAGCGTGATCGACGGAATTGCTTTCCAGACGAACATACTCGCGCTGAACGCGGCCGTGGAAGCAGCCCGGGCGGGCGAGCAGGGACGCGGCTTTGCGGTGGTGGCAAGCGAAGTGCGCAGCCTCGCGCAGCGCAGCGCGGCGGCCGCCAAGGAAATCAAGGAGCTCATCGGCAATTCCGTGCAGAAGGTGGAAAGCGGGAGCGAGCTCGTCGATCGTGCGGGCAAGACGATGGAAGAGATCGTTACGTCCGTCAAACGCGTGACCCATATCATGGCGGAGATCGCGGCGGCATCCCAGGAGCAGAGCTCCGGCATCGAACAGGTCAATCAGGCCGTCACGCAGATGGATCAGGTGACGCAGCAGAATGCGGCGCTCGTCGAGGAGGCCGCGGCGGCGGCGGAATCGATGCAGGACCAGGCGCAGACGCTGACCCGCGCTGTTGCGGTGTTCAAGGTGGAACATGGCGCGCCGATCTCCGCGCAGCCGGAGCACAGGCAAGCGGTGGCGGCAACGCCCGCAAAGCGTACAGAGCGCCGGGGCCCGAACCGGGCGAAGAACGTGACGAGGCTGCCGGCGGAACGCAAGTTGGCTGAAGAAGCAGCGGCGCCACCAACGCCGGCTGCGGCAGCGAAAACCGGCACCAACGACGAATGGAGCGAGTTCTGATGATGCAGACTAGCGAACAGCTCGCAGCAGAGCAGGAAAAGCTCATGTGCTCGAGCGACATGGGACTGCTGTCATAAAACCCGGCTTCAACAACGCAATACGCCTTCTTACGTAAGGAGCATACGGATCATGCAGCGCGTGCACGCAGCGCAACACAATTCACGTTCCATGGGCGTCGCAGTCGCAGGGTGCCTCTCGATCGCACTGCTCTCCGGCAGCGTCTACGCGTATCAGCCGCTTGTCACCGACGACACGGGTACTCAGGGTGCCGGCGGTAATCAGGTCGAGCTGGCGTACAACCGCACACGGGACAAGGCGCCTGGTTTCAGGGAAACGTCTGACGAGGTTGGCTTCGTCTACACACGCGGCGTGACCGACGAGCTCGATTTGTACGTAGGGATCGGGCACTTCAGAATATCCCCCGAGGACGCCCCGAGCGAGCGCGGTTTTGGCAACGTGGCCGTGGGCGCCAAGTGGCGCTTTTACGAAAACGAAGCCAGCAAACTCAGCGTTGGGGTAAAGCCAGAAGTGCAGTTGCCCATTTCCGAGCACAGGGAGTCGCGCGGGTTCGGGACTGCGAAGGTCTCTTATGGCACGGCCCTTCTGGTCACGCAGGAAACCGGTTTCGGCGCGATCCACGCGAACCTCGCAGTCGACCGCGTGCGCTACCACGATGACGCGCTCAATGCCGCCGAGCGGCGAACGCTTTTCCGCCTGTCGGTGGCACCCGTATGGGACGTGACCGAGGGCTGGAAGCTTGCGCTCGATGCCGGCGTCATGACCAACCCGGACCGCACGGCGCGCGCGCGCATGGGCTATCTCGAGGTCGGTGCGATCTATTCGCCGAGCAAGAACCTCGATCTCGCCGCAGGCGTGGTGCGCAATATCATGGACGGTGCCGCCAGCACGACCCTGGTAACGGCGGGCATGACCGCACGATTCTGAGCGGGATCGCTAACTCCAACCATCTGGATTGAGCCGTCTCGCCGATCGCGAACGCCTGGGTGCGGCCGCCCACGACGCCAGGATGACGCGGGACAACAGGGTTTTCTCAAGGTCGGAGCGGAACTGCCGTCACTGCATGTGGGGCAGATGAATGCAGCTTCTTAACGCGAGTACGGCTCTTCTGAGACCCGGCGTGTCGGCCGTGGTAGATGCACATGCAAAGAAGGGATGGTTCGTGCCGCAAGTGGATCGCGACATCGACAAAATCCATGAGGCCCGCTACAGCGGCAAGGCCATTTTCTTACCAGGGGAGACCTAATATGCTCAGCAATCTCAAAGTGGGGACGAAGCTCGCTCTCGCATTTTTCGCTCTCATCGTGCTCGCCGGGACTCTGGCGGGTGTGGCGATGCAGCGTATAGCGGTGATGAATTCGGACTGGCAGCACTTCGAGCACGTGACGCTGCAAAAGAAGAGCGACCTCGGCGTGGGCGAGCGCGCGCTCGCCGAAGGGATCCAGGCTTTCAAGAATTACGTGTTGAGAGGCGGCGACTACAGCAAGCGTTTCGATAACGCCATGGGCGCGATTGACCGTGCCGTAGCCGATTATCGGGGGCGAGGCGAGTTGTCGCAGGAGGAAGAGAAACAGCTCACGGCGATCGTTGAAGGCGCGCGGACCTACCGCACGGGGATGGCCAAACTCGTGGACATGCGAGGTAAGGATGCAAGCATTCCCGAACTCGACAAAGCTGTCGCAGGAGCGGACAGGGCCATTGCAACAGCTTTCAAGGAGCTCAACGGAATTGCAGAAGCGCGCACCAAGGCCGCCTCTGACCAATTTGACGCCGTCGTAAAGTCTGCGCAGGTATGGATTGCGTCGGTCAGCGCAGCCATGATCGCACTCGGGGTGTTGTTGGCTTTCGTCATGACACGCTCCATTACGCGTCCGCTCCGGGAGGCGGTCGATGTTGCGAAAAAAGTTGCGGCCGGTGACCTCACGAGCACGATCGAAGTCAAAACGGGTGACGAAACCGGCATTCTGCTGAAGGCGCTGAAGGAAATGAACGCCAGCCTCCAGAGAATCGTAGTGGACGTGAGGAGCGGCACCGACAGTATTTCCAGCGCGTCGCAGCAGATCGCGTCCGGCAACGCGGACCTATCTCAAAGGACGGAAGAGCAGGCTTCCAGCCTGGAGGAAACCGCTTCGTCCATGGAAGAGTTGACTTCGACCGTGAGACAGACGGCGGAGAACGCGCGCCAGGCGAACCAGCTTGCTGCCCGCGCATCCGAAGTCGCGGTGAAAGGCGGTAATGTCGTAGGGCAGGTCGTTTCGGCGATGAGCGGCGTGAGCGACTCGTCGAAGAAGATCGCCGACATCATTGGCGTGATCGACGGTATCGCTTTCCAGACGAACATCCTCGCGCTGAACGCGGCCGTCGAAGCGGCTCGTGCCGGTGAGCAGGGCCGCGGTTTCGCAGTGGTGGCGAGCGAAGTACGAACGCTCGCGCAAAGAAGCGCGGCTGCGGCAAAGGAAATCAAGGAGCTCATCAGCGAGTCGGTGCACAAAGTCGAAGACGGTGTGCGCCTGGTCGATGATGCCGGTAAGACCATGGACGAGATCGTGGGTGCGGTGAAGCGGGTCACGGAGATCATGGCGGAGATCACGGCGGCATCCCAGGAGCAGAGCTCGGGCATAGAGCAGGTGAATCACGCGATCACTCAGATGGATCAGGTGACGCAGCAGAATGCGGCGCTCGTGGAAGAGGCCGCAGCGGCGGCGGAATCGATGCAGGAGCAGGCGCAGACGCTGGGCCATGCGGTCGCCGTATTCAAGGTCGCAGACGGCATGCAGAGCGCCGCCACGTCGGCACGGAAAGCAGCTACGGCGCTGCGGCAGCCAAAGGCGGAGCCAGTCTCGCACGCCTCGCGCGTCGAGCGACGCGGGCCGAACCGGGCGAAGAACGTGACCAGGCTGCCGGCGGAGCGCAAAGCCGCCGAAGAAGCAGCGGCAGCACCGGTGCCGCCCGCGGCTGCAAAGACCGGTACCAATGACGAATGGAGCGAGTTCTGATGATGCAGACCAGCGAACAACTCACAGCCGGTTCGCGCGCACTCGCGAGCCATGCGCAGGAATACCTCACGTTCACGCTGGGGAGCGAAGAGTACGGGGTGAACATACTGAAGGTGCAGGAGATTCGCGGCTACGAGAAGCCCACCGCGATCGCCAACGCACCGGCTTACATCAAAGGCGTGGTGAACCTGCGCGGCACGATCGTGCCGATCCTGGACATGCGCATCAAGTTCAACCTGGGCGAGCCGAGCTACGACCAGTTCACGGTGGTGATCATTCTGAACGTCTCGGAGCGCGTGATCGGGATCGTGGTGGACGGGGTCTCGGATGTGATCGGGCTTGCCTCGGAGCAGGTGCGTCCGGCGCCCGAGTTCTCCTCGACCTTCGACACGCAATACATCACGGGGCTTGGCACGGTCGATGAGCGCATGCTCATTCTCGTGGACATGGAAAAGCTCATGTCCTCCAGTGACATGGGCCTCGTCGCCGCCGCTTCGCTGCAGTAGGACCTCCGGGCCTCGTCCCGGAGGATATCTACTCGAGCCAGGTCGCTTTGGACGCTTCGGCGATCGCGAACGCCTGCGTCCCGCCTCCCACAACGCCCGAGTAGCGCGAGAAGAAAAGATAGCCGTCGCAAGGCGCGAGAAGCTCTTCGAGCACTTTATAGCTGTAGAGATCGACCACTTCGCCGAGCTTCGTGCCGGCTTTTACGAGCTCGCCGAGCTCTTCCGCGCGCTCGTAATAAGAAACAAGGTAGCCGCTGTGCTTCGGACGAATTTCCCGTCGCGCCGCGAGATCGAAATGAATCTGCCGCGGCAGTTTCGGCGTGCCGGAGAGCATACCGAGATGACGCATCATGCCTTTCAGCCCGGAGATCATGGCGTCCACATAGAACGCCGTCGTTTCCGGGCCGAGGTACGACCCGCCCACTTCAGGATTCACCGCGGGAACACCACGCGCGTTGACGTAGTGCGACGCTGCGCCGGCGAATTCGTTCTCGTGCACGAAAGGCGCACCGAAAGCCCGCGCGAGGGCCAGGTTTTTCGCCTTGAGATCGTCCGGCGTCTTTGCGTTGTAGTCGACTCGGGCCTGAAGCCTTCCACCGCTCCCGCCCGAGTGGAAATCGATGAGCGCATCGACGTGATGGAGCACGTTTTCGGTAATGGCGGCGGCGATCATCTGGGTGGTATTGCCGCGCGGATTGCCCGGATACACTTCGTGCAGATCGGTGCGTCCGTGCTGCTCCGGCGTGAGCCGTCCGAACGCCGCCGTCGCCATGGGATTGGCAACCGATATGATCACGAGGCGGCCCTCCAGCTCGGCGGTATCGAGCGTGTGCAGGAACTCGCGAATCGCCATCGTAGGCAGGAATTCGTCGCCGTGCGTGTTCGTCACAATACCGAACGTCGGACCCGGCCGGCGGCCGGTGATCACGTGCAGCGGCAAAGTGAGCGCCGCGCCGTTCAGCATTGTCGTCACTGCGATGCGCGTGAAGAAGCCGCCTTCTTTTTGATCGGCCCACATCGGTTTTTTATCGGCTTGCATCTGTCTACGCTGTCCTATTGATTGCCGCTGGAGAAGCGGAACACGAGTGAGGGCTCTTCCATGCGGTCCCGCGGCTTGCGCATACGCTCAGCCATCGCAAGCGCATACGGCGCGGACTCGAGCAGAATCGTCATCTGCTGCTCGTTCAGCGCGAGACCGGCACGGCGCGCCATCTGCTCGACCAGGTCGACGGTTTTTTTGTCCAGGTCCGGTCGCACCGGCTCGTTGCCAGGCGCCACGTGTGGCTGCGGCGCACCGGGCTCGAGCTTCGGCCTGCGCTTGTGCCATTCGGTCGCACACTGGTATGCGTGACCCACTTTGAGCACGCGGGCGTCGTCAAAGGGGCGCCCGATGATTTGAAGACCCAGCGGCAGGCCCATCTCGGAAAAGCCGCCGCACAACACGAGCGCCGGGCTGCGTGCGACGTTCGACGGCGTGAAAGCATTCGAGCGCTGCCAGAAATTGAGCGTGCGGTGTGCATCCAGGCGTGGCGCAGGTCCGAAGCCGCACGTCACCAGCACGTCGTATTTCTCGTAGAGCGGCTTCATCTCCGACATGTAGCGGCGGTGCTCGCGCAGTGCCTGTACGTAGTCGATACCCTCGAAAAGGCATGCGGGAAGCGCTCTGCCGAGGAAGTCGCGACCGAAATCGCCGGGGCGGGAAACGAGATCGGCCTGGTGGATCGCGAAGATCTCGCTCTCGGCAATGATGACTTTAACATCGAGACCGTCCATCATCGGCCGCGCGCGCGCATCTTCGACGGTCGCTCCGAGGTCGCGGAAGACAGCGAGCGCATCTTCCATCGCACGGCGCACGACAACCGGCGCCGGCAGGTCCTCCTCCCAGTAGTGACGCAGAACGCCGACGCGCAAGCCTTTGATTCCGCCGCCGAGCGCTGCACGATAGTCAGGCACCGGCTGCTCGATACTGCCCGCATCTCGAGCGTCGTATCCTGCGAGCACCTGCAGCAGCAGCGCGCAATCCTCGACGGTGCGTGCCATCGGACCGCAGTGGTCGAACGTGAACGAGTTCGGGATGACACCGTAGCGGCTCACAAGTCCGTACGTGGGCATGAAGCCGGTGATACCGCAGAACGATGCCGGGCCGCGTATCGAGCCGCCGGTGTCCGAGCCCAGCGCGGCCGGAACGAGGCCCGCCGCCAGCGCCGCGCCCGATCCGCTGGACGAGCCGCCGGTGAAGTGCTCGAGGTGCCACGGATTGCGCGCCGGCGGCCACGGTAGATCGAAAGACGGGCCCCCGTGCGCGAACTCGTGCGTGACGAGCTTGCCGAGGAGTATGCCGCCCGCCTCGAGCAGCCTGTGCGTCGCCGCGGCGTCGTCGCGCGGAATGTTGTCGATCGCCACTTTCGATCCGCCCGTCGTCGCGATGCCTTTGGTGTTGTAGATGTCTTTCAGCGCGAAAGGAATGCCGTGCAGCGCGCCGCGATCAGTCCCTTTCGCGATTTCGTCCTCCGCGCGCCTCGCCTGCTTCAGCGCAAGCTCTCCGGTCACCGCGATGAACGCGTTCAGCTGCGGCTCGAGCGACCCGATCCGGTCGAGGAGCGCACGCGTGAGCTCCACCGGCGAGAGCTTGCGAGCGTGTACGAGCTTCGAGAGATCGGCTATCGACAGATAATGCAGATCGGAATCCATGCGCATCTCCTCACCGGCTTTGTCGTAACATATCACCCCCCACTCAAACGACCTCGAACAGGGAGCTTCCTCATGTCGCAACTCACTTTGCAGCAGGCCAACACGATCATCGCAAAAGCCTTCGAGAAAGCGCGCGAGATGAAAGTGAAACCGCTCGGCGTCGTCGTGCTCGACGCATCGGGACACGTCGTTTCGGCACAGCGGGAAGACGGAGCCAGCATGTTCCGCCTCGACGTGGCAAAAGGCAAAGCGTGGGCGGCGGTTGCAATGGGGGCTTCCAGCCGCGCGCTGTTCAAACGCGCGAAGGACAACCCGAATTTTTTCGTGACGCTCGCCGCGACCGCGGAAGGCAAGTTCCTGCCGCAAACCGGCGCCGCGCTGATCAGGGCGAAAGACGGCACGATACTCGGCGCGGCGGGCGGAAGCGGCGGCACGGGAGACGAAGATGAAGCGTGCTGCGTCTACGGCATCGAGCAGGCGGGGCTGACGGCCGACGCTAAAGAGTGACCCCGCTTGTACCGCGTCACTCCTTCGAGTAGGGCTTGGTCAGGCCCAGATCCGTAAGTATCGTTTTCAGAACCTCGTACTCGCGGTCGAGGTGCTTGCGGGTCTCGGCGCTCAACGTGTAGTCCGCAACCCACATCTGCTGCTCAGTGTCTTTGCGCCATTCTTCGCTCTGCGCGAGCTTTGTGAAAACCTGATCCCAGTACGCGATCTCCGGGGCTTTCAGCCCTTTCGGTCCCATGAATCCGCGCCACGTGAAGAAAACGGCGTCATGTCCCAGCTCGCGGAACGTCGGCAGATCGGCTTTCGGCCCGGCCTGCCGCTGCGGCGCGGAGATCGCGAGAATGCGCGCGCGCCCTTCTTTCTGCAGGGGCACCATGCTCCGCGGCGAGGCCACGTAAACGTCGATATGGCCGCCCAGCATCGCTGTTTGCGCCGGGCCGCCGCCGGGATAGACCACAGCTTTTGCGACCTTCGGATCGACGCCGATCGACTTCAGATACATGCTCAACACGATGTGGTTATGATTGCCGCGCGCGGTCGCGAACGCGAAGCTCACCGACTGTGAGTCTTTCTTCAGTCGCGCCGTGAGATCCTTGAGCGACGTGATCGGCGAGTCGCCTTTCACGGCGAAGACGACGTATTCGCGCGCGAGGATGTTGAGCGGTGTGAAATCCGTGTAATCGAGCTGGGTCGTGCCCATGAGCTTGTTGCCGATCACGGCAGGCGAAAAGGTCGCGATGTAATGGCCGTCGCCCGTGTGCTGGTTGAGATACGCCCAGCCGATCGTGTTCGCCGCCCCGGGCTTGTTCACGACCGTGCTCGTGGGCACGAGCCCGGTTTTCTGGAATATCTGTTGAATGAGCCGCGCCATGATATCGGGCGAACCGCCAGGCGCCGAGCCTACGACGAGCTCGACGGTTTTGGTGGGCTTCCACTGTTGTGCCGCGGCGGGCGCGGTCATCGCCGTCACGAGCACCAGCATGCGTACGACAAACTGCAGCGTGGACTGCGGCATGAACTTCCTCCTCGTTGGTGAAGACGTTTGCGACCAATCCTACTATAAGATCACATTCACGATTAAACATTAAGCATTGGGGTCGTCATGCCATCCTATCCTCCTGCCGTCGTCGGCATGCCTCTCGCCGAAGTGGACACGCCGGCGTTGGTACTCGAGCTGGACGCGTTCGAAGGGAACCTGCGCCGGATGCAGGAGTCGCTTGCCGGACGCGATGTGAAAGTGCGGCCCCACGCGAAAAGCCACAAATGCCCGCAGATCGCGATGCGGCAGATCGCTCGCGGCGCAGTTGGCGTGTGCTGCCAAAAGGTGAGCGAAGCCGAGGCGCTGGTCGAGGGCGGCGTCGGTGACGTCCTCATCGCAAACGAGGTCGTCGGCACGGCAAAACTGACGAGACTCGCGGCGCTTGCCAGACAGGCACATGTCGCGGTGTGTGCCGATAATCCCGGCAATGTCGATGCGCTCGCTGCCGCCGCACGCGCAGTCGGCGTAACGCTCGACGTCCTGGTGGAAATCAATGTGGGCGCGAACCGCTGCGGAGTCGAGCCCGGCGAACCCGCCGTCGCGCTTGCGCGGCGCATCGCGTCCTCTCCGGATTTGCGCTTCGGCGGCCTCCAGGCATACCAGGGTGCCGCTCAGCACGTGCGCAAAGTCGACGAGCGCCGCGCCGCGATCGAACGCGCTGTCAGCGCAGTCGAACGCACGCTCGATGGTCTTCGCGCAGCGGCCATCGCATGCCCGAAAGTGACGGGCGCCGGGACCGGCACGTACCTCTTCGAGGCCGCGAGCAAAGTCTATGACGAGCTACAACCGGGCTCATACATTTTCATGGATGCGGATTACGCGCGGAACGACTGGACCGAAAGCGGCATGCCGCGGTTCGAGCACAGTCTTTTCGTCTGGACGACGGTGATGAGCCGCACATCGGCGGAGCGGGCGATCGTCGATGCGGGCCTGAAAGCCTCGAGCATCGATTCGGGCATGCCGCGGATCGCGGATGGCGGTCCCGCGGAATACGTCAAAGCATCCGACGAGCACGGTGTCATTCAGGTGAATGGTGCTTCCGGATATGCGGTGGGAGACAAGTTGAAGCTCATTCCAGGGCACTGCGATCCCACCGTCAATCTCTACGATCATTACGTGTGTATACGCGACGGCTGCGTCGAGGCCATTTGGCCGATCACGGCGCGCGGAGCGGTATGGTGACAACGGCTCAGGAAAGGTTAGACATGACCATCAGGAAAGTAGGTTTCATAGGTATCGGCAACATGGGCGCGCCGATGGCCTCTCATCTCGTTCGAGCCGGTTTCGACCTGACCGTCTATGATGTGCGGCCGGAAGCGGTCTCGATTTTCGTCGAGCGCCACGGCGGCAAAGGTGCTGAGTCGCTCGCGCAGCTTGCGCGCGAAGCTGAAGCCGTGATCACGATGCTTCCGAACGATAAGGTCGTGTGGCAGGCCGTGCTTGGGGAAGACGGCGTCGCGAAGACGCTGAAAAGCGGCTCGATCGTGATCGACATGGGGACGTCGGATCCGATCGCCACACGCTCGCTGGCCAAAGAGCTGCAGCCACGGGGAATCGCGGTCGTCGATGCGCCGGTGATGGGCGGCGTCGTTTTTGCGGAGGACGCGTCGCTCGACATCATGGTCGGGGGCGATGCGGACCAGGTTGCACGTTGCCGGCCGCTATTGCAGGCGATGGGCCAGGGCGTCATGGAATGCGGCGGGGTCGGCAACGGCCACGCGCTCAAGGCGCTCGCGAACTACGTCAACGCGAGCGCGCTCATCACGTCGCTGGAAGCGCTGACGATCGGCAAGCGCTTCGGTCTCGATGCTAGATTCATGGCCGAGGCGCTCGTGCCGCTCTGTGCGACGCGCAATCACCCCATCCCGAAAAAGATATTGCCGCATGTCTTCACGCGTAAATACGGCACCGGGATGGCGCTCGGCTTCATCGCCAAAGACGTAAAGATTGCGCGAGACACGGCGAAAGCGGTGGAAGCGTTCGCACCCCTCGCCGAGAAAGTGGCCGAGCTCTGGGCGGATGCGTCCCGCAAGATCGGTGCAGGCGTCGATCAAACGGAGATTGTTCGGTACTGGGAAGAGGCGACGGGTGTATCGTTGACGAAATAACGCCAGCGAAGAACTCCTTCACAGGGGCTGGCGGCAAGCGAGGGAGGCTATGACGCGCGGCTGGCAAGCGGCGATCGTTGTGCTGCTCGTGCTTTTCGGGGTGTTCGCCTACGAATCGCTGCAGCTTTCGCTTCGGGACGCGATCGGTCCTGGCGCGGGTTTCTTTCCATTCTGGTTGAGTGTGCTGGGAGCCGTACTCGCGCTGCTGCTGCTGGCTCAGCTCAAGTTGGGCCGTGCGATCGTCGGGACCGGCGAATTGACTTTCGATCGCGCGGGGCTGCGCAACGTAACGCTCGTCCTTGCGGGTGTGATCGTTGCCACCGCGCTCCTCGAGCTGGTCGGCTTTCGCCTCGCGATGCTGCTGTTGTTGATCTATTTGCTCGCCGGTCTTGGCGTGCGAAACTGGCTTGCGATGGCAATCGTCGCCGGCGCCGGAAGCTTCGGCGTGTATCACGTCTTCTACGATTTGCTGAAAGTCCCGCTGCCCGTCGGTATCTTCGGGTTTTAGGGCGCGACGACCCATGGAGGGTTTTCAGCTTCTACTGTCCGGTTTCGCCGGCGCGCTGACCCCCGCCAATCTCGCGTTCGCGTTCATCGGTTGCGTGCTTGGTACGCTGATCGGCGTGCTGCCGGGGCTTGGGCCCGCAGCCGGTACGGCGATCCTGATACCGCTCACCTTCAAACTCGACGCGACGGGCGCGATCATCATGCTGGCTGCGATCTATTACGGGGCCATGTACGGAGGCACCATCACTTCCGTGCTCATCAATGTCCCGGGAGAGGCGGCGTCGGTGATCACCTGCCTTGATGGCTATGAGATGGCGCGGCAGGGGCGCGCAGGCACCGCGCTCGGCATTGCCGCGATCGGCTCTTTCGTCGGCGGTGTGTTCGCCGCGGTAGCTTTGGCCGTGGTGGCGCTGCCGCTTGCGCGTTTCGCGCTTTCGTTCGGGCCTCCGGAGTTCTTCTGTCTGATGCTGCTCGGCATGTGTCTGGTGACAGGTCTCGCTGGACAGTCGCTTGTCGCCGCGCTCCTCATGACCGTGCTCGGGCTCTTGCTCTCACTCGTCGGGCTCGACCCCGTACGCGGCGCGCCTCGCTTCACGTTCGGCATTCCCGAGCTCTATGACGGCCTGGGTTTCGTTCCCGTCGTTATGGGACTCTTCGGCGTGGCGGAGATTCTGCTCGTTGCCGAAGCGCCGTTCCGACGGCTGGCCGAGACGCGACTCACCGGCTTGTGGCCGAGCCGGGACGAATGGAGGCGCTCGAGCGGCGCGATTTGGCGCGGCACGGTGATCGGCTTTCTGCTGGGTCTCATCCCGGGCGTGGGTGCAGTGATTCCGACATTCATGGCGTATATCGTCGAAAAACGCCTGTCGAAACACCCGGAGAAGTTCGGCACCGGCGTCATCGAAGGCGTGGCTTCGCCCGAAACGGCGAATAACGCTTATGCGAATGCCGCAATGGTCCCGCTGCTCGTGCTGGGGGTGCCGAGCTCGCCGACTATCGCGATTCTCATGGGTGCTTTCATCATCAACGGACTCACGCCAGGACCGTTTCTCTTCAAGGAGCGTCCCGACCTGGTCTGGACCGTAATCGCGAGCTTCTTCACGGGCAACCTGATCCTGCTGATTCTCAATCTGCCCCTGGTGGGGCTGTGGGCGAAAATACTCAAGGTGCCCTACCAGTACCTGTGCGCCGGCACTCTGCTCTTCTGTATTGTCGGAGCGTACAGCCTCAAGGGCACGGTGTTCGATGTGGGCGTCATGCTGGTGTTTGGTGTGATCGGCTATTTCCTGCGTAAGCTCGGTATGCCGCTCGCGCCGGCGGTGCTCGCCCTGATCCTCGGACCTTTCATGGAGAAATCGCTGCGCACCTCGCTCGAGCTCTCGGCGGGCGATTTCAGTATTTTCGTCACACGGCCTATCTCAGCGACATTGCTCGTGTGTGCGGCTCTCGTGATCGTGGTCTCGACGCTCAGAATTTCCACGGTGAAGGCATTGAAGGAGGCGGAATCGAAGTAGTACTGCTGCATATCACAAGGCACAAGGAGGACATCATGAATCGTATCGTGCAGGGGCTTCTCTTGATCCTCGCCGCGTTCGTCTCGATCGGCGAGGCGGCCGCAGCGGAATACCCGGCCCGGCCGGTGCAGCTGATGGTGGCTTTTCCAGCGGGCGGCGGAACCGATGTGGCCGCTCGCATTCTCGCCGCGATCGCCGAGAAACACCTCGGGCAGAGTATCGTGGTGGTGAACAAAGGCGGCGCGGGCGGACAGGTAGGCTGGACGGAGATGGCGCGCCAGAAACCCGACGGTTATTACCTCGGCTTCATCAACCTGCCTGCGCTGAATACGATCATACTCGACCCGGACCGGAAAGCGACGTTCAAGGAAGACGCCTTCATACCGGTAATCAACCAGGTGCTCGATCCCGGCATCATCTGGCTCAAGGCGGACAGTCCCTACAAGACATTGAAGGACCTGATCGAAGCCGCCAGACGCACGCCCAACAAGATCAGCGCCGGCACGACAGGCATACTGAGCGACGACCATCTTGCGATTCTCATGATGGAAGAAGCGGCTCCGGGTGCCATTTTCCGCATCGTGCACCTTGAAGGTGGCGCGCCTCAGGCAACCGCGATATTGGGCGGCCACCTCGATGTGGCGTTCGACAACGTTGGCGGTGTCGTTCGGCGCATCCGGTCAGGCGAGGTGCGTGCCCTTGCGGTGCTGGACACGCGGCGCTCGCCTTTCCTGCCCGACGTTCCGACAATGCCGGAGCTAGGGTTTCCGACGGTGATTTCGAGCTCGACTCGCGGCATCGCTGTGCCGCGCGGGACTCCGGACGCGATCGTCAAGCGACTGCAGGACGTCTTCAGGAAAGCCATGGAAGACCCCGAGCACGTCAGGAAAATGGAGGAGGCGGGTCTCGCGCAGCGCATCATGGTCGGCGAGGAGTACATCAAGTACTACAGAGACCTGCATGCCAAGGCGGCGAAGTACACGGAATGGGCTCGCACCCGCCCGCACAAATAACGGGCTGCGAAGCGCGACCGTCCCGCTGCCTTACGCGGTAGCTGCTTCCTTACGCAGGCCCGGCATTTGGAAGCCTAGCGCCTCCAGATCGCGGATGACTTTCGTCGCCTGCTCGGCCGTGAGCGGCGTGAGCGGTGGGCGAACGGTGGCCCATGCGGGATCCTTCGCATAGTGCGCGATCACCGCTTTGAGCGCAGGGATCATGACGTACTGGCCCGTCGCCTTGCGCACGGCGTTGAGGTGTTCCTGCTGGTCCGGTGCGTCGCTCCCGCGCCACTCGCGGTAAAGCTTATCGATCGGCGCCGGGTTCACGTTGGCGGTTGCGGAAATACATCCGGCGCCGCCGTTGCACATGTTGGCGAGCAGGAACGATTCGCTGCCCACGAAGACGTCGAAGCCCTGCTTCGCGAACGCATCGAGGAAAGTCTTCGTATTGTTCCAGTCGCCGGAACTGTCCTTCATGCCGGCGATCGCGGAGGGATACGCCTTCAGCAGACGCTCCACGAGCTTCGGCGTGATGCCGACCACCGCGACCGGTGGAATGTGATACAGGTAAATTCGCAGCCGCGAGTCGCCGACGCGCTCGATCACTTCCGCGAAGCTGCGATACAGCCCGTCTTCGCTCACGTCCTTGTAGTAGAACGGCGGCAGCATGAGCACGCCGGCGCAACCGGCCTTCACCGCGTGCTCGGTGAGCCGCACCGTATCGGTCAACGCGCAGCAACCGGTGCCCGGCATCATGCGCGTTGCATCGACATCGGCGGCAAGAAGCGAATCGAGCAGCGCAATCCGTTCGTTCACGGAAAGCGAGTTCGCTTCACTGTTCGTGCCGAACACGGCGAGGCCGCAGTTCTGTGACAGGAGCCACTTGCAGTGCGCAATGAACCGATTTGCATCGGGGCTCAAGTCGCTGTTGAACGGCGTGACGACAGGCGAAAGTATGCCTTTGATGCGCGGTGCGAGGCTCATGTGCAATCCTTGTGGGGAAGGCTACGTGGAGGTGCGAATTATAATGCTCGCGCCAGAATGGAGGAGGAAAAATGGGCAGGATACCGGCTGTGACAGTGTTCGCGTGCGCGCTCGCATTCCCGATTGCGGGACTCGGCCAGGAATACCCGACCAAACCGCTGCGCTTCATTGCACCCAATCCGCCCGGAGGCCCGACCGACATCCTTGCGCGCCTGATCGGTCAGAAGCTCTCGGAAAGCGTCGGCCAGCCTGTGGTGATCGAAAATCGTGCCGGCGCGGGCGGTAACATCGGAAGCGAGATCGCTGCAAAAGCGCCGCCGGACGGCTACACGCTGCTTTCGGGCAACAACGCCACTTTCGGCGCCAACGTGAGTCTCTACAAGCGGCTCGGATTCGATCCCATCAAGGACTTCACACCGGTCGTGCTGGTCGCCACCCAGCCGAACATCCTCGTCGTGCATCCGTCACTGCCCGTGAAGTCGGTGAAAGAGCTCGTGGCACTCGCGAAAGCGCGGCCAGGACAGCTCAACTATGCGGGCTCCGGCGTCGGGACCGCGGCGCATCTTGCGGCGGAACTTTTCAAGAGCATGACCGCAACCGAGATCGTGCACATCTCGTACAAGGGAGCGGGCCCCGCGCTCACGGATCTCCTTGCGGGGCAGACGCAGCTCATGTTCGCGACTGCGCTTTCGGTCACGCCTTACATCAAGTCGAACCGGGTCCGTGCGCTCGGAGTAACGACTGCGAAACGCAGCCGCCTGTATTCGGACCTGCCGACGATTGCGGAAGCCGGCGTGCCGGGCTTCGAAGCGAGCACGTGGCACGGTGTGCTGGTGCCTGCGGGTACGCCTCCGGCAATCGTCGAGCGGCTGAACACCGAAATCAACAAAATGCTTCAGACGCCTGACGTGCGCGACCGCATCAATGCGCTTGGCGGTGAGATCGCAGGGGGTTCTTCGAAGGAATTCGCGGAGCACATCCGCCGCGAGATCCCGAAATGGGCGAAAGTCGTGAAATCCCTCAACGTTCAGCTCGATTGAAGGAGGAACGGCAAAATGGCAAAGCTGAAAATACTGTCTGCAGGCGCGGTAAAAAGCGGCGTGGCGCAGCTCGCGCAGTCCTTTGGACGCGAGCGCGGCACCGAGGTCGAAGTCGAGTTTACTACTGCGCCTGAAGTCCGCCGTCGCGCCGGCGAAGCCGAGAGCGTCGACGTGATCATCGCGCCACCGATCGTGATGGATGAGCTTGCCCGGAGCAGCAAAATCTTCACGGACTCCCGCAGCTTGCTGGGTCGTTCCCGCATCGGTGTCGTCGTACACAAGGAGTCGAACGTATACGAATTGCCCGATGTCGAGAGCTTCAAGCGCGTGCTCCTGTCCGCGTCATCGATCGTTCGAAACAAGGCTTCAAGCGGTGCTTACGCCGCGAAGCTTCTTCAGGAGCTCTGCCCCGCGACGGAGCTCGGATCCCGCGTCGTTGTCGTCGAGAGCGGCGCAGCAGTGATGGAATACGTCGCAGCACACGCTCCTGCGGCGATAGGGCTCGCGCAGATATCGGAGATCCGTGTCGTGCTCGCTAAAGGGTTGCCGATCCGCTTCGCAGGTCCACTGCCGGATGCCATCCAGAACGTGACGAGCTATGAAGCGGCCGCTGCGAGCGATTCGGCCGACGTGAAATCAGCTCGGGAGCTCGCGGCATACATGGCGACACCGCAGGCGAAAGCGGTTTTCGCCGCGACGGGGATCGATTAACCGCGATTGAGCTCGACGATGTCGAAACCGGAATACCGGTCGACGATGTAAACGAGCCCGCGCTCGTCGACGTCGACGTCGTTCGTCTGCGGAGCGGCTTTTCCTGCAGCCGGCTCCGGTATGAACCAGCCGACTTCCTGCGGTGAGCTCGGGTCCGCGACGTCCACGATACGCAGGCCGCCCGCGAACCAGGCGCAATAAACAAGGGTATCGCCGCCTTTCATGTGCTCCTGGAACTGGTGCGCGCCGAAGCGACCCGGCGTCGCCCGGCTCCACGGGGAGTCGAGCTCGCTCACTTCGAAGATCGCGAGGGGTTGTATTTTCGCGGGATCGGTGATGTCGAACGTCCAGAGCGCGCCGTGCGGACGTCCGCGGCGCTTCGCCATCTCTTCCGCGCTGTGCGCATGATCTTCTTCGTCTATGGCGATCGCAATCGTGCGTCCATCGATACGTTCAGGCAGCTCCATGAACGTGTGGGACGGCTCCGGAAACGGCGGGTGGTAGTTGTATGCGCCGATGGTCTTCGGCCTGCGAATGTCGGACACATCGACGATGCGCACGCCCCCGTGCCAGCAGCCCGCATACAAGCGATCGCCGACACGCAGCGTGTGGTGCAGCCTATGCTGTCTGCCAGGCCAGGTCGGTTTCTCGCCGCCCGCAAGATGCTGGCCCGGGATCCACCATTTCGACACTTCCTCCGGTTTCGCCGGATTGCGAATGTCGTAGATCACGAGAACGTTGCCGACGTAACCTTCCGCTTCGGTCGAGATGTACGCGTAGTTCGCGTCCATATCGAAACGGTGAACGCCGATCCCGTAGGTCTTCTGAAACGTGATGAGCTTCGGCTTCCTGCGGTCCGAGACGTCGTAGATCTTGAAACCGCCGTTGCGGTAGGGATTCTTCTGCTGCGCCTCCACCGCCGGGATGTCGGACTCCTGCACGCCGAGCTTCTGCGCGAGCTCGGCATTCGAAGGGTCGCGGCCCAGCGTGTCGCGTAATTGCTTGCGCAGCTTCGGCAGCTCGTCGGCCTTGCGGCCGATCGCCGTCATGTTGCGCTCGCTGTTCACGATCATGATGTCGCCGATCACGCGCGCTTTGTGGCTGTGCGAATCCGGATCGTCCAGCATGATCTGCGAGAGGAGCTTCGGATTCCTCGGATCGGACACGTCCAGTATGCTCGTGCCGAGCTGCTCCTTGTTCGTAATGTGTCCGACGTATGCGTAATTGCCCTGCACGTAGACCTGCCCCGCCCCGGGCAGATCGAGGTGAGAGATGCGCGTGACGTTGTGAGCGAGCTTTGGCGTGGGTGTGGGCGCGTTCATGGCGTGTCCTGTTATTCGGCGGGTGACTCATTCTATACTGACGATAAAGAGCCAACGCGAGGAGGCGTATTCATGCGGACGTTCGCCGGCTTCATCCTTGCCGCAGGACTTGCGGCGTTCACGTCGGTTTG
>DASRIK010000240.1:0-10161 GCA_035650035.1 Burkholderiales bacterium
CTCTGGCTGCTCGAGCGCCAGCAGGACGCGATCAAGTTCATCGACGCGAAACCGTTCGTGAAGCAGGAAGTGTTCACCGCAATCGATCCCGTGACAGGCCGGCCGAGCTGGGACGAATCGAAGAAGCCGGCGACCGGCAAGACCGTCACGTTCTGCCCATCACACTGGGGCGGCAAGGATTGGCCGCCGGCTGCGTGGAATCCCAAAACACGGCTCCTCTACGTGCCCGCGCAGGAGAACCTGTGCTCGACACTCAAAGGCGAGGAGAAGCGTCCGACCTATGAGGCCGGCAAGCGCTTCGTCGGCACCGACGCCGCCGCAACACGGGTCTTCCGGCGTGAGGGCGCAAAGCATATCGGCGAGCTGCAGGCGTGGAATCTGGATACCGGCAAGAAAGTTTGGACATTCGAGTATCCGCACATCAACTGGGGCCCGGTGCTCACGACCGGCGGCGGTCTCGTCTTTGCGGGCGGCTCGAGCGACCGCATGTTCCGCGCGTTCGATGCGAAAACCGGCAAAGTGCTGTGGGAGTTCAAGGCGAACTCCGGCATCACGGCCGTGCCGATCTCCTACATGGTCGATGGCGTTCAGTACATCGCAGTGCAGGCCGGATGGGGTGTCGATGCGCAGAAGATGATCACACGCCTCGATCAGACGATGAAAACGAACACGCACGTGCCGCAGGGCGGCGTCATCTGGGTGTTCGCGGTGAAGGATTGACGGAAACTTACTCGAGCTTGTAGCCGCTCTCCTTCACCAGCTTCGCCCATTTTTCTTTTTCGGACGCGATCCACTTGCCCGTTTCCTGCGGCGTCTTCGCCTGCGGACGCGAGCCGAGGGAGGTGAGTCTGTCCGCGACATCGGGCAACGCGATCACGCGCTTCACCTCGTTGTGGAGCTTCATCACGAGCTCCGATGAGAGCTTTGCAGGCGCGATGATCCCCTGCCACGAACCGGCGCTGTAGCCTTCGAGTCCCGGCGTTTCCGCCACTGTCGGCACGTCGGGAAACGCGGGTTCGCGCTGTTCGCTCGACACCGCGATCAGCCTGAGCTTGCGGCTTTTTACGTGCACCCACGTCTGAACGACACCCATCATCAGAAAATCACCGTCCCCTGTCATGACCGAAACGACCGATGCCTGACCTCCTTTCGTGGGAATGTAAATCCATTTCGCCCCCACGCGTTGCTGCATTTCGAGTGTCGCGAGATGAATCGCACTGCCGAGCCCTACGGGCACGTTGAGTTTGCCGGGGTTCTTTCTGGCGAGCGCAATGAGTTCCGCAACGCTCTTGACCGGCACGCTGGGATGCGTCGTGAGAAGGTAAGGCGAATACGTGACTGTCGTCACGGGCGCGATGTCGCGAATGATGTCGAAAGGCAACTTGGCGTACATGCTGGGACTGATCGAGAGATTACCGATGTCCATCAGCATCAACGTATAGCCGTCCGGCGCGGAACGCACGAGCGCTTCCACCGCGATGTTGCCGTTCGCGCCGGGCCGCGGATCGGAAATCACCTGTTGTCCCCACGCTTCCGTGAGCTTCGCGCCGACCAGGCGCACGAGTATGTCCGATGTTCCGCCTGCCGGCGCACCCACGAGCACGCGTATGGGTTTTACGGGCCATGCCTGCGCCGAGCTCGCTGCGGGCGTTTGCGCGTGCACATAGCCGTCGCAGCAAAGCACGGCGATGGCTGCCGCTGTAAGAGCTCTCATCGGTTCGCTCCCATTTTCCGGTCGAGCTTCAGCCGCCGCCCTCGCCTTTGATTCCGGCGTCTTTCACGAGCTTGCCGAATTTCGCCAGCTCCGCTTTCAGGTACTCCTGAAACTGCTCCGGCGTGCCGCCGGTGACGGTCGAGCCACCGGCCGCGAAGCGCTCCTGAACGTCGCGCATCTGCAGGACGGCGTTGATCTCCTGGTTGAGCCGTTGAATGACGGCGCGCGGCGTGCGGGCGGGGGCCCCGATAGCAGTCCACGTGGAGTTCTCGTAGCCCGGAACACCCGCTTCGGCGATCGTTGGCAAATCGGGCAGAATCGCCGCGCGTTTCGCGCCCGTGGTAGCGAGCGCGCGCACCTTGCCCGAATGAATGTGCGGCATCGTCGGCAGCGCGCTATTGAACGATACCTGGATGTGACCGCCCACGAGATCGGATAGCGCCTGCGCGACGCCTTTGTAGGACACGTGCGTCATCTTCACTTTCGTCAATACACCGAACAGCTCGCCGGACATGTGGCCGAAACCGCCCACGCCCGACGATCCGTAATTGAGCTTGCCGGGACTCTGTGCGGCGAGCGCGATCAGCTCCTTCACCGAAGTCGCCGCAACGGAAGGATGGACGGCCAGGACGCCCGGTGTCGTCGCGATATGCACGACGGGCGCGAAGTCCTTCACCACATCGTACGTCAGCTTGTAGAGAAACGGGTGCACCGCCCACGTGCCTACGGTCGTGATGATGAGCGTGTAGCCGTCGGCCGGAGCGCGCGCGACGATCTCCATCGCGATGATGCCGTTCGCGCCGCCGCGATTGTCGATGACGATCTGCTGACCGAGCCGCGGCGCGAGCTTGTCGGTGATCATGCGCGCCTGCAGGTCGGGCGTGCCTCCGGCGGGGAAGGAGACGACAAGGCGAATCGGTTTCGCTGGATATGCCTGTGCAGCCCCTGCTTCGGCCGCGGATGCGGCGCACACCGCGAGCAATAGCAGTATCACGTGCGCCATGACTTTCATTCCGGTTTCACCCCCGCGGCTTTCCAGACCTTCATCCGCGTTCTTATTTCGTCCTGCACGAGCTTGTGGAATTCATCCGGCGTGCTCGACTTCGCCGCCGCGCCCTGGCTCGCAATCCGCTCCTTCGTATCGGGCATATCGATGATCGCGCGTATTTCGGTGGCGAGCCGATCGATGATCCCGCGCGGCGTCCTCGATGGCGCGAGCACGCCATACCATCCCTGATATTCGAAGCCGGTGAGTCCCGCTTCCGCGATCGTCGGCACGTCCGGTAATGCCGGTGCGCGCTGCGCCGTGGTCACCCCCAATGCGAGCAGGCGCCCGCCCTTGACCAGTGGCGTCGCCGCGAGCACCGGGGAAAGAATGTATTGAACGCGTCCGGCCATGAGATCCGTCAGCGATTCCGGCGAGCCGCGATAGGGCACGTGCACTGCGTTGATGTCCGCGGTGAGATTGAACAGCGCGGCGCCGTAATGCGGGCCGCTGCCGAGTCCGGTCGAGCCGAAGTTGAGCTGTCCCGGCTTTTGTTTCGCGAGCGCGATCAGCTCCTTCACCGACTTCGCGCCGAGAGTGGGTGCAACCACGAGAACCAGCGGCGTGCTCGCGATCTGCGTGACGCCGACAAAATCCTTGGTCGGATCGAACGGAAGCTTACCCGCATATAACGCGGCGCTCCCCGAGAAATTGGAACCGGTGGTCGTGAGCGTGTAGCCGTCGGGAGGCGCTTCGGCGACGATCTTGAATGCAACGATGCCGCCGGCGCTCGGACGATTGTCCATCACCACCGGCTGGCCCCATCGCTCGACGAGCCTGGGTCCGATGATGCGGGCGATGATGTCCGTCGCACTGCCCGGCGTGAACGGAACGATCATGCGAATGGGCCTGGCCGGATACGCGGGCTCTTTGGAAGCCGCGCTCGCGTGAGCGCAAACGCCTGCGGCTGCAAACACGAGCAACACCTGCGATAAAGCTTGCTTCATGCGCTACTCCGAAGAGGGTGCGGTTCGTCTCATGTTACCGCCACTGCGTCAGGTATAGAGTGGACCTCGGCGGGATTTCTACATCATCTGGGGCGAAGACCAGCGAGCGTCACCACCTCCGAAAAAGTCGCGATGTCCGCACGCAGGATCTTGTCGAGCTCCTCCGGCGTCGTCGGCGCGAGAAGATAATCGTAGTTCTTGAGCCGTTCCTTCACGTCGGGTGAGTCGAGAATGCGCCGCACTTCGTTGCTGATCTGGTTCACGATGTGACGCGGCGTACCCGCCGGCGCAAGCATGACGTGGGATCCATCCCTCTTGTAGCCGGGCAGCAGCTCCGCAAGCGTGGGCACGTCGGGCAGCAGCGGTGAGCGCGTCGGCGTCACCATCGCCAACGAGACGAGCTTCCCTTCCTGGATGTACGGGAGCACGGTAATGAGGCCGGTAATGACATAGTGGACACGGCCCGCGATGACTTCCAGCGCGGCGTCCGCCGAGCCCTTGAACGCGACGTGCACGGCCTTGATGCCGGTGGCGAGCCTGAACCGCTCACCGTTGATGTGCGTCGAGCTGCCGGCGCCGCCGGAGCTGAAGAAGATCTTGCCCGGCCTCGCTCGCGCATACTCGATGAAGTCTTTCACCGACTTCACGCCGAGCGTCGGCGGCACGACGAGCGTGCTCTTGGAAAATCCGAGCTGGGTGACGCCGACGAAGTCCTTGAGCGGGTCGTAGGGAAGGTTCGGATGCAGCGCGGCGCTGATTGCGAAGCCCGGCGAGCTCACGAGGAGCGTGTGACCATCCGGGGTGGCCTTCGCCACGATGGCTGCGCCGATCGTGCCGCCCGCGCCGGTGCGGTTTTCGATGACGACCGACTGCCCCCAGGTCTCGCTCATCCTCTGCGCGATGATGCGCGCAAGCGTATCCGTGCCGCCGCCCGGCGAGAATGGCACCACGAGGCGAATCGGCTTGGTCGGAAACGCCTGTGCCGAGCCCGTCGAGGCGGCGCGTTCCGCCGCTTGTGCCTGCGACGGCCCCTGAATGACTGCGAGCGCAGCGAAGAGCATTGCCAGACCACGCCGTATGAGTGCGGGTTGCAGTGAACGGCGCGCGACACCGACGAGATCCGACATCTTTCGGAATCCTCCTCGTTATAGTCGATTCATTGCTGCGGAATGTTCGCGTCCCTGATCACTTTCCCCCAGCGCGCGATCTCGCCGCGAATGAACTGGTCGAACTCGTCGCGTGTAGTCTGGGGACCGATCATGACGAGCTCTTCCATCCGCTGCTGAATCTCCGGTATACGCAGTACCGAGTTGATGTCGGTGTTCAACCTGTCGAGCAGCGCCGTGGACGTCGCAGCTGGCGCACACACGCCCTGCCATGAATTCACATCGAACCCCGGGAATCCCATCTCCTGCACCGCTGGCACGTTCGGAAGCTGCGACACGCGAGTCGCGCTCGTGACTGCGAGAGGCCGCAAGCGGCCCGACTGAACCGGCGCGACGGATGCCGGGAAATTCGAGATGCCTACGGGAACCTGGCCGGCGATGTTATCGGTTATTCCCTGCGCACCAATTTTGTAAGGGATATTCACGACGTCGATCTTCGCCGTCAGTTTGATGAGCTCCATCGAGAGCTGCGGGGACGTGCCGACCTGTCCTGAAGAGTAGCTCAGCTTCCCGGGGTTTCGTCTGGCGTAGCCGATGAACTCGTTCATCGTCTTGAACGGCACGGACGGGTGCACGGTAATGATGTTCGGCGTGAGGCCTATGCGCGTGACCGGTGCGATATCGCGCAGCTGGTCGTACGGCATCTTCGCGAACAGCGATATGGCTATTCCGCTCGACGCGATGTTGCACTGGACGAGCGTATGTCCGTCGGGCGGTGATTTCGCGACGAATGCGGTGCCGAGCACGCCGGCCACGCCCGCCCGGTTCTCGACGATAACTTGCTGGCCCCACAGCCGCGTCAACCGGTCGGCGATCAAGCGCGCGACGAGATCGGGAGAGCCGCCCGGGCCAAACGGCACGACGTACCGCACGGGTTTCGTCGGGAAAGCGGCCTGCCCCGAGGCTTCGACCGAGCAAAAGCACGCCACAACCGCGATAGCGAGCGTCGCTGCCCGATGAAGTTCGATCACACAGCGCATCTCGTTCCTCCTCCGAAACGGTGCCGCTTTCGATCGATGGTCCGCACACGCGGCGGACCGGTGTGACGCCTACGTTACCAAAGCCGCACGGTCCCGTGTCAACCCAAGGCGCCGATGGCGCATTGAAACCGGTTCCGCCCACTTGCGCCATTGGAGCGTGTCGATGCACGAGGTCTCGCAGCAGCAGAAGCAAACGTCGCCGAACCTGTTGCACGGCAGCGACAAGGAGCACATCGCCGCGCAACTCGAGAAGGCGCTGCAGGTCGAGCCCCAGGCTGCCAATCTATGGTGCCGGCTCGGCGAGCTCTACGATGCGCTTGCCCGCGAGGCATCCGATCGGCAAACGGCGAGCGCATATCGAGATAAAGCAATAGCCGCGTTGACGCAGGCGATCGGCCTGTCGCCCAGCCTCGGGAAAGCCCATTACGCGCTCGCGGGTGTTTACGAGGCGCAAGACAAGTGCCTTGCGCTCGTCGAGCTCGAAGCTGCGGCGAAGTGCGATCCGGAAGCGTACGCAGGCGCCCTCGCGCGCGCGCAAAAAGCTGTGAGGGATTGCACTTACCGGCTCGCGGATCTCAATGTCGTCGCCCTGGACTCAGCTCAGTCGAAGCCCGGCCCGGAGATTCTTCAGGCCGAGTTCTATTTCGAAGACCGGCCGGTTCGGTCCGCCGTCCTGCAATCATGCGTTTCCGACGGGTCGCGGCAATCCGCCAGATTCTGGTTGTTCGAATCCGCCGAACCGCATATCGGCGCGGACGCGCCCGTTGCGCAACTCGCAGTCAGCTCCACGGGCAACGTGTTTTTGTCCAAAGGTTCTCTCGCCAACTATCAGCCGAAGATGGCGATTCCGGTTTCAGTACCGCCTCACGCGCAAAGGGGCCGGTCGGTCGTGCTCCCCATCGCATTGATGATCGTTGTGTTCGGCGGCAGCCTGTTCGCATACCTCAGCCTGATCGCACCCGTCGCCGACGTTTCGGACGAACCCGCGATGGCGGCGGCCGCGGCGCCGAAAGCCAATAGGGAACCCCGCGCGCCTGCCGCGGACGAGGTCCCCGGCGATGCAGCTCCGCCGAGCGTTTCGTCTGCGCTACCGCGGCTCGCGTCGACGGCACCTCCACAACCGGAAGCGCCTTCGCCGCCATCGATTACAAATTCGCAACCCGCCCGGCTGGCGATGCGGCCGGTCGAAGCGCCGGACGCTTTGAAGGCACAGCCGCGCGCAACTCCAGGGATCGCCAGGCGCGAAGCGCAAAAAGCTGAACCTCGGCGGCCAACTCAGCAGCCGGCTGCATCCACCGCGCGAGACACCCCCGCACGACTGCCCGTCGATCCGCCGGTGGGGTCGAGCGCAACACAGATTTCGACTGTAGAGCTGAAGCCCGTCATCAGGGAAGCGCCGCCAGTTGCGCCGGCACCGATGAAGGAACAACTCACCAGCGCGCCGCCGACTCCGAGTGAACGGCTGGCCAGCGCACGCCCCGTGCTGAACGAGTCATCGGTCTCGCCTCCAGTGCCGAACGAGCGGCTGGCAATGTCACGCCCGGCGCCCGGGGAAGAACCGGGCGCCGCGTCGCTGCCAGCGAAACAGCCATCGACACCCGAGAATACCTGGGTCAGACGCATGCGCGCGGCGCTCGACGCGTGCGGCAGGCCGGGCTACTTGCGAAGCGACGTCTGCAGGGAGACCGTACGCTGGAACCACTGCCATCCGAACCGCTGGGGCACAGTCCGCGAATGCACGGTCGAGCGATTCGCGTCGTCCGGCGGACCGGAGTGATTAGAGTCTTCACGCCCATGCGCGCCGCGCATGCAGCCCATGCGTAAGTAGCGCTTGTCAGGCACCCCGGCGCCGCGATACTCCCGCCCTTTCGTTTTTGGGATTACGTCGCGAATCGCGGCCGGCGGCAGCGCCCGCGCCCGCGTGATTGCTGTGTCCTAAACCTCGCCGTAATGGATCCGCCGATACGGCATGGACGGAATGCGGTCGTCTACATGCAGATCCCACAGCTCCGTCTGTCCTGCCCGCTCATGGGCCGCGAAGAGGTCCTCGAATCGCCCGAGAGTGTTGACCTTCTCGCCGCGCAAACCGAATCCGCGCGCGATGGCCGCGATGTCGCCCCGGCCATGCTGTGATTCGGTGGGGTCGTAGCCCTGCGCGCGAAACTTGTGGACCTCGGCGCCGTAGCCACCGTCGTTCACCGCGCAGATCAGCATCCGGATGCCCTGGCGGCGAAGTGTTTCGAGCTCCTGGATGTGCATCATGAGGCTGCCGTCGCCTTCTATCAGCAGCACCTTGCCATCACCGCGCGCCGCCGCCATGCCGATCGCGATCGGAAATGCCGACCCGATCGCCCCGAAATCGTTCACGACGTGCATGTTCTCCGCGCGGCGCCCGTAAAAGTGCGTGGCCACGACACCCGCGAAATGCGCCCCGCCGCTCACGACCGTCCAGTCCTTCGGAATCGTGCGATCGAGCTCGAGTATGGCCGGCCGCGGATCAACCGTGCCGGGCTCGACGAGGAACTCCTTGGAATCGGGGCGCGCTGCCTGCGCCTGAATCTGCTTCGCGAGCATCGGCGTGCGCACACCGGTCGACGAAAAGTTACGCCCGGTGAGCTTCGCGAGCACGGCTTCGGCCGTCGCTTTCGCGTCCGCTCTGATGTGCAAGTCGGCAACGCGTATGCCCTGATACAGGCCGCGCGGATTCAGATCGATCTGCACCGTCTTCGCATTCGGATACAGGTAACCGGCTTCGGTTGTGTAGTGACCGAGTCCTGCGCCCACGCCGATCAGGAGATCGCACGCAGCGAACTCCTCACGCGCGAGCGGGCTTGCATAGGCGCCGGCGACACCGATGCCGAACCGGTTGTGATCGAAAAGGCCTTTCGCGAAAAGTGATGTCGCGAGCAACGCGCCGCAGCGCTCCGCCAGCGCTTCGAGCGCGGGCCCCGCACCGGAATGCACACAGCCGCGACCGCCCAGAATGATGGGGCGCTTGGCCTCCATGATCATCGAGACGAGCTGATCCACCAACGCAGGATCCGGCGCCGGACGCTGTGCAGTCGGCATGAGGTCGGTCGAGGGCGAGTACTCGGCGCCCCAGGGAAAAGGCGCTTTCTGCAAATCCATCGGCACGCCCAGCACGACGGGCTGTCGCTCCTGCCGCGCGATGTAGAACGCTTCGCGCACGCTATCGAGCATCCGATCGACGCTTTTCACCGCCACGTAGCGTGCGCCCGTCGCGAGCGCGAGCGGCGCAAGGTCGAGCTGCTGCACGTACCACGCGGATGACGTCGGTGAATCGCCGGCAAACACGACGAGCGGAATGCTGCCGCGCGAGGCGGTCGCAAGCGCGGTCATGATCTGCGTGAAGCCCGGCCCGCAGGTAACGCTCGCCACCCCGACCTTGCCGGTGTGCCGAGCGTAGCCGTCCGCCATCGCAACCGCGCAATGCTCGTGACGCGCGTGCACCACGCGCACGCCAAACTTCTGCGCCATCATCGCGCCCCAGTACATGTTCGCATCGCCCAGCAGCACGAACATCGTATCCACGCCTTCCGCGAGGAAGGCCTGCGACAATACTTCGTATCCCTTGATCTCGCTCATTTACTTCCCTTGCATTCGTCAGTCATTGCTCGTTACTTCCTTTCGTCACTTTTTCTCATCACTTTTTCGTGTGACAAGACCGCGCGCCCCGTCCAGCAATGCACGGCCGATGATTTTCGTGCCCGACGCGGCGGGCGCCTGCTCCAGCGCGGCGTCGCTGCCATGCACGCGGCGCTGCTCGATGACGTTCGAGATATTCGTCGCGAACTCTTTCATGAGCGCACGCGCGACGTGCACCCCGCCCGCCGAAGCGAACGTCTCCAGCGGCCCCGCGACCTCGAAATTGCCCGCCATCGTGACTTCGGTGGTATCGGTGCCGAGCGCTTCGAGCTCGAACCGCGCACGCGCTCGCGAGGCCCCCTTCTGGTCGATGCCGCGCGCTTCGATCAGGCAGCGCTTCACCGGGTGATCGTAAGTAAGCCTGGTCTCGCCACGGAACACCGCCACGGTCGGTCCGAACTTGAACGTGACTTTGCCGCGATGCGCGCCCTCCGGCGTCAATTCAGTGAGCTCCGCGCCCGGAATGCACGCGGCGACGACGGCCGGATCGGACATGAGCGGCCACACCTCGTCGGGCGGCGCGGCAATCGAAAACTTCTCCTTCAGTTCTATGACACTCTCCTCGGTCTCACTTACCCTTCAAGAACGGTACGATGGTCTTCACGAACAGCTCGGGCGTCTGCAGGTTCATGAAGTGGCCGGT
>DASRIK010000241.1:0-8523 GCA_035650035.1 Burkholderiales bacterium
CGTCTTCGACGCCCCCGTCCGTCTCTCTAAGCCTCGCAATATCGGACGAGAGTTCTAACGGGCGCTCGAATGTTACGTTCGCGGGGACCCCGCGTCTTCGACGCCCCCGCTATCCGTCTCCGCAAGCCTCGCGGTCTCGGACGTGAGTGCTAATAAGCGTTCGAATATTACGTTCGCGGGGACCCCGCTTCTTCGAAGCCCCCGCTCACCGAGTACCGGCCGGTTCGAACGTACCTAGTAGGTCTTGTACGGCAGGAACTTGCCAGAAAGCATGACGTTCACTCGATCGCCTTTCGGGTCGGGCTCGCGCGTGATGTCCATCTTGAAATCGATCGCGCTCATGATGCCGTCGCCGAACTCCTCGTGAATCAGTTCTTTGATCGTCGTGCCGTAGACGTTCACGATCTCGTACCAGCGATAGATGAGGGGATCGGTCGGCACTGCGGTGGGCAGCGATCCTTTGTAGGGAACCTGCTGCAGCAAGAGCACCGCGTCGGCGGGCAGGCCCAGGAGCTTGCCGGCTTTCTCAGCCTGCTCTTTCGTCATCTGCATCTGGCCGAGCAGCGCGGCCGTCGTCCATTCCTTGCTCTGGCCGATCGCTTTCGCAAGCTTCGCCCACGTCAGGCCTTTCTTGAGACGGGCCATGACGACGAGCTCCGTCACATCGGTGCGCGTCATCGGTTTCGTGTACTGGCCCGCGGCGGCGAGCAGCGCTTCGGGTGCGTCTGATTTTTTCATGCAGGGGCTCCTTCAGTGGTTATCGAACGGCGACGAGCGTGGGCGTGCCATGGCGTTCGGGCGGCGCTTCAACGGCGCGCGCCTCAGTGGGATCGAGGCCGGGCTTTACGAGCGGCGGGTTGCGCGGGTCGTAATCCGCCGAAGCACCGCTTAGCGCAAAGGCGCGCGAGCGGTCGACCAGAAACTCGATCAGATGGTTGCGGATGCGATAGTAGTGCGGATGCTTGTGCAGATCGTGCCGCGTGCGGGTGCGTGGCAGCGTATTCACGACGATCTCGGCGATTTTTGCGCACGGGCCGTTGGTCATGAGCACGATCTTGTCCGCGAGCAGTATTGCTTCGTCGACGTCGTGAGTGATCATGAAGACGGTCTGCCGGGTTTCCGCGCAGATGCGCAGGACCTCCTCCTGGAGCACGCCGCGGGTGAGCGCGTCGAGCGCCGAGAAGGGCTCGTCCATGAGAAGCATCCTGGGCTCGATAGAGAGGGCACGGGCAATACCGACGCGCTGCTTCATGCCGCCCGAGAGCTCCGCGGGGCGTTTTTTCTCCGCGCCGCCAAGGTTCACGAGATCGATGTACTTCTGGCTGTGGGCGCGGACCTTCTCGCTGCTCCATTCCGGCCAGCGCGATTTCACGGCAAAAGCGATGTTGCCGGCCACCGTCAGCCAGGGCATCAGCGCGTGGCTTTGAAAAATCACCGCGCGGTCGAGGCTCGGCCCGCTCACTTCGCGGCCGCCGACGAATACGTACCCCTCGGTCGCATGATCGAGGCCTGCGAGCACGTTGAGTATGGTCGTCTTGCCGCAGCCCGAATGACCGATGAGACACGCGAACTCGCCGGCTTCCACGGAAAAATGAAGGTTCTCGAAGACGGTCGTGGTACCGAAGCGCTTGGCGATGCCTTCGAGGCGGATGAGGGGTTCAGTCATGGCTGGCGTGGTGGACGGGTGAACGGGTAACGCAACTCACGTGGATCATTCCGGGAACGTCACGAGTTTGGTCAACCTCGCGAGCGCGAGATCGAGCAGCATGCCGACGAGCCCGATCGCGAGAATGCCGCTGATAATGTTTGCGATCGAAAGGTTGTTCCACTCGTTCCACACGAAGTAGCCGATGCCTGTGCCGCCTACGAGCATTTCGGCCGCCACGATCACGAGCCATGCGATGCCGATCGAGATGCGCATGCCGGTCATGATCGTGGGCGCGGCTGCAGGCAGGATCACGCGAAATGCTTTGCGAAACGGGCCGACTTCGAGCGTGCGCGCGACGTTCAGCCACTCGCGCCGCACGGCCGCCACGCCGAAAGCGGTGTTGATGAGCATCGGCCACATCGAGCAGATGAAAATCACGAATATCGCGGAGATGGAGCTGTCCTGGAGCGTGAAAAGAGCCAGGGGCATCCACGCGAGAGGCGAAATCGGTTTGAGCACCTGGATGAACGGATCGAGTGCGCGATACACGAGCGGCGACATGCCGATGACGAAACCGACCGGAATGGCGACGAGCGCAGCGAGCAGATATCCCATGAGCACGCGCGCGATCGAATACGCGAGCTGGATGCCGATGCCTTTGTCGTTCGGCCCTTTGTCGTAGAACGGATCGTTCAGATGCGACCAGAGCGTCCGCCCGACGTCGGCCGGCGTAGGTAGCGCGGATTTCTGACCAGTCGCGGCGGCATCGCCGACGAGCTTCGCGTACTCGGGGTCGACGATCTGCCTTGCGGTCTCCTGTTTCGTTGCTGCGTGCCATATGGCGAGGAACGAGAGCAGGATCACGATCGAGAGGAGCGGCGCGCCCCAGACGTTCACGGCTTTCATATGGGAACCTCAGGCCGTGCGCTTGATCGCAAAGCTCGCGAGGTAGGCGTCGGGTTTCGCCGGATCGAACTCCTTGCCCATCACTGCAAATTTCTTCGTCATTGCGGCCGGAGTCTTGAGGCCCGCCTCTTTCATGAGCTTGGCCGCGTCGGTCGCCAGAAACACTTCGCGCGCGATTTTCGCGTAATCGACGTCGCCTTTGAGCTGGCCCCAGCGCTTCATCTGCGTGAGTATCCAGACGGCGAACGACTGATACGGGAACGGATCGAAATCGATGCGGTTCGGCTCCTTGCGCACGTTGCCCAGACCGTCTGCGAAAGTACCGGTGAGCACCTGCTCGACTACCGTGACCGGCTGGTTCAGATAGTTGGCCGGTGCGATCGCTTCCGCGATCTGCTTGCGGTTCTCGGCTTTCGTCGCGAACGCCGTGGCATCGACGATCGCCTTCAGGAGCGCGCGGTACGTGCCTGGATACTGCGTGACGAACTCCTTGCTCGCCGCGAATGCACAGCACGGATGGCCGTCCCAGATTTCCTTCGACAGGATGTGTATGAATCCGACGCCGTCGTACACCGCGCGCTGGTTCACGGGATCGGGCGCGAGAAAACCATCGATATTGTCGGCGCGCAAATTCGCCACCATCTCGGGCGGGGGAACGGCGCGGATCTGGATGTCACGGTCGGGGTCGAGCCCGTGCTCCGCCACGAAGTAGCGCAGCAGGTAGTTGTGCATCGAGTAATCGAAAGGCACCGCGAACTTGAAGCCTTTCCACTGCTTCGGATCGCGCTTGTCCTTGTGCTTGACGGTGAGCGTGATCGCCTGGCCGTTGATGTTCTCGACGGCCGGCATCGTATACGGAATCGGTTTCGCGCCGACGCCAAGCGTGATCGCAAGCGGCATGGGCGAAAGCATGTGCGCCGCGTCGTACTCCTTGTTGATCGTCTTGTCGCGTATGACAGCCCAGCCCGCCGTTTTCACGACATCGACGTTCAACCCCTGCCGGCCATAGAACCCCATAGGCTGCGACATGATGATCGGCGTCGCACACGTGATGGGAATGAAACCGACTTTCAGATTGGGCTTTTCGATTTTGCCGCTCTGCGCGAACGCCTCCTTCGCTGCGGCCAGGGGAAAGAGGGCGGAAATCGCAGCGAGCGCCGTGCTGCTGCCGACTGTCCGTATGAAACGGCGCCTCGTCGCGTCATGCGGAAACAGCGCGCGCATCACCGTGCTTTCCACGACCCGGGACTGCAGCGCTTCGGTGTCGGCGGCGCGCAACGGTGCGGGCCGCCAAGTGTCGTTTGCGAGCGCCTGTTCGTGCTCCGCTCGGGTTGTATGACGTCCGCAGCCGCAGCCAAGTGCCGCGTCGGGATCGAATGGATCTTTGAATGCCGGCATCGCCGCTCTCCTCGTATACGTATGGCGCGGCCTTGTGCACGATGCATACCAGGTTGTATGCGAGCTCGCCCACAGCCCATCAAAAACCTGTTTTTGCGAGATATTTCGACGCAAGGGGGGAATCGACGCGAAGCACGGGACGATCGCACGGATGCACGCTATCAGTGCGCGCCGCACCGAATTCGCGCGTCGAGTGATTCGACGGGATGACATAATTGCAAAGTGCATAATAAGAAGTGTTTCGCCGCCGCTCAGCGCAGTCGGGGGGCGGTGCCGTGATATCCCGGCGCCGTGTTCTCGTCGCTTTGCTGTGTGTCGCCTGGATCCTGCCGGGTCTACTCGCGCACGATCCGTGGAAGCCCGACGAGGCATACAACTTCGGGGTCGTCTACGAGATGGTGCGTGGCGGGTCGTGGGTCGCACCCGCGCTCGCGGGCGAGCCTTTCGTCCGCGAGCCGCCGCTTTACTACATCACGGCGGCGCTCAGCGCCCTTCTTTTTTCTCCGGTGCTGCCTCTGCACGACGGCGCGCGCCTTGCGAGCGGCTTCTACATCGCGCTCGCGCTGCTGTTTTTCGCCCTGGCAGCGCGGGAGCTGAACAGTCCGGGCAGCGGCACGGCGGCCACCGTGTTGCTCCTCGGGTCTCTGGGGCTCGTGCTGCGCGGCCATCAGCTCGTGCCGCACGTCGCGGGCATCGCCGGTTTCGCCATGGCGTATTACGGCGCCGCGCGTGGATTGCGAGGCGCCTCGGGTGGTGTGTGGATCGGCACGGGGATCGGTGTCGTGTTTCTTTCGCTCGGCATACCGGAAGCTACGGTCGTCGTACTTATCGCGGCGTTGCTGCCGCTCGTGAGCAGCGCGTGGCGCTCTCGGACGTACGCACTCGCGCTCGGTGTGGCCGTGCTCGCCGCGATCCCATGGGTCGTCATCTGGCCGCTGCTCCTCTACTCGCACTCGCCGGAGCTTCTGCGGGCCTGGCTCGACGCGGACACGCTCATGCGTCTCTTTCGTGGGGGCGGCGGAGGGTTCTATTACCTGCGCTTACTTCCCTGGTATGCCTGGCCCGTGTGGCCGATCGCGCTCTGGGCATTGTGGCGCGCCTTCGGCAGCAGTCCCGTCAAGCCTGCGGTGACCCTTCCGCTGACCGGGCTCCTGGTCACGCTGCTTGGCTTGAGCGAGGCCGCCGACAAACGCGAGCTCTATGCAATGCCGCTGTTGATACCGCTTGCGCTGCTCGCCACACCCGGTGTGGAAACGCTGCGCCGTGGCGCGGCGAACGCCTGGTACTGGTTTGCCGCGATGGGCTTTACGTTTTTCGTGCTGGTCGCCTGGTTTTACTGGTCAGGACTGGAGCTCGGCGTACCGGCACGGCTGCACGCCCATCTCACTCGGCAGCAGCCGGGCTACGAATCCGGTTTCAAGCTGGTGCCGTTCGTCTTCGGGCTCGCCTACACGGCGCTGTGGTTCGCCGTGCTGACAAAGCTCGACCGCACGCCGCAGCGGCCGGCGTACCTCTGGGCAACGGGCGTCACCGTCATATGGGGCCTTGCAGCAACGCTCTTCATAGGATTGGTCGATGCGGGCAAGACATACCGCACGATGTTCACGAGCATGGAAACGGCGCTTCCGCCGACCTACCGCTGCATGTCGAGCCGGGATCTCGGCGAACCCCAGAGGGCGATGCTGCATTACTTCTCGGGCATCGTGACATACCGCGAAGAAGTAGCCGACCGCCGCCGGGATTGCGATCTCATGCTCGTGCAGGGCATACCTCAGGAAGAACACCCGCCCGCAGGCACCTGGATCAGGATCTGGGAAGGAAACCGGCCGGGAGACAAGTCCGAAAGATTTCGGCTTTACCGGCGTCTCACGCCCAGCGTCAAGCCCGCGGCGCGATGACCCATTTCCGGGTCCTTCGGGAGGGAATTATTTGCACCGGTGTGAGTCCAACGACGTTCACTTGAAAATGGCAGCCTATGAACGACACTTTGCAACGGTTTCTTTTCGAGCACGCCCCGATTCGCGGTGAAGTTGCGCACCTCGACGCGACCTGGCGCGCCGTGCTGGAGCGGCACGAGTATCCGCCGGTTCTCCGCACCGTCCTCGGTGAGCTCATGGCGGCCGGGGCATTGCTCGCTGCGACGCTCAAATTCGACGGGTCCATCATTCTTCAGCTCCAGGGAAGCGGGCCCGTGAAGCTGATCGTCGTCGAATGCACCAGTGAGCAGACGCTTCGCGCGACGGCCAAATGGGACGGCGCGCTGCCTGACGCTGACGCGGGGCTCGCGGAATTGCTCGGCGACGGCCGTTTCGTCATTACTCTCGTGCCGAGGGATGGGCGCCAAAGCTACCAGGGGATCGTCGCGATCGATCCTGCCGGCGTTGCGGCTTCGCTCGAACACTACATGCAGAGCTCCGAGCAGCTGGATACGCGCTTGTGGCTCGCCGCTGGAGAGGAACACGCCGCCGGCCTGCTTCTGCAGAAGCTGCCGGAACGCGCGGAGCCCGACGAGGACAGCTGGAACCGCGCAACCCAGCTTGCGGCGACGCTCACCACACCGGAGCTCCTGAAGCTGCCGCCGCAGACGCTGCTGCACCGGTTGTATCATGAAGAGGATATCCGGCTCTTCGATCCGCGGCCGGTCTCGTTCCGTTGCTCCTGCTCGAACGATCGCGTCGTAGCGATGCTTCGGATGCTCGGCTACGCGGAAGTACGCTCGATACTGGAAGAGCGGGATGCCGTCGAAGTCACGTGCGATTTCTGCAACCGCGCATATCGATTCGACAGTGTGGATGCCGAGCAGCTTTTCGCGGCGGCTCACACCACGCACGCCGGACCGACGCGCCATTGACTTCACCGGGACCAAAGTCGGGGTTGGTTAGCCCACCGACACTGGCGTAAACTGGGTCTCCCCCGCGGTTCCCTGCCGCAGTAGCCCCGATTCCCTACTCATTGACCAAGGAGACACTCATGAGCACCGAACGCGAAGTGGTTGTGCTGAGCGGTGTGCGCACCGCGATCGGCGACTACGGCGGAGCCCTGAAAGACATGCCGCCGAGCGAGCTCGCCGCGACGGTAGTGAAGGAAGCGGTGAAGCGCGCAAAGATCGACCCGCAGCAAGTCGGACAGCTGGTGCTCGGTAATGTCATACATACCGAGGCGAAAGACATGTACATCTCGCGCGTCGCGTGCATCAAGGGCGGCCTTCCGCAGGACGCGACCGCGCTTACCGTGAACCGCCTCTGCGGCAGCGGCCTGCAGGCGATTGTCAGCGCGGCGCAGGGCATCACGCTGGGCGACACCGACATCGCTGTGGGCGGAGGCACGGAATCGATGAGCCGCGGCGCTTACATCGTACCGAGCCTGCGCTGGGGCCAGCGCATGAACGACGGCGGCTTCGTCGACATGATGGTCGGCGCGCTGACCGATCCCTTCGACACGGTGCACATGGGCATTACCGCAGAGAACATCGCCGAGAAGTGGAAAATCTCGCGCGAGCAGCAGGACGAGTTCGCGGTGGAAAGCCACCGCCGCGCGGTGAACGCGATCGAGAAAGGCTATTTCAAGGACCAGATCGTTCCGATCGAGCTGAAAAGCCGCAAAGGCACGGTCGTCTTCGACCGCGATGAGCACGCCCGGGCCGACGCCAGCGTCGAAGGCATGGCGAAGCTGCGCGCGGCATTCAAAAAAGAGGGTACGGTCACCGCGGGTAACGCTTCGGGCATCAACGACGGTGCCGCCGCCGTCGTGCTCATGGAAAAGCAGGCCGCGCAGAAGGCAGGCATGAAACCGATCGCGCGCCTCGTCTCCTATGGCCTCGCTGGCGTCGATCCCAAGATCATGGGAATCGGCCCGGTGCCGGCGGTCAAGAAAGCTCTCGACAAAGCGGGACTCAAGGTCGAGGACATGGACGTGATCGAGTCGAACGAAGCTTTCGCCGTCCAGGCGCTGGCGGTCTCCTGCGATCTCAAGTTCGATCCGAAGAAAACGAACCCGAACGGCGGCGCGGTCGGCCTCGGTCATCCGATCGGAGCAACCGGCGCGGTGCTTACCGTGAAGGCGCTCTACGAGCTCCAGCGCATCGGCGGCCGATATGCGCTCGTGACGATGTGCATCGGCGGCGGCCAAGGGATCGCCGCTATTTTCGAACGCATGTAAGCTCGCCCATCGCCCTGAGCCGTAAACGAAACGCCGCGAAAGCGGCGTTTCGTTTTATACGCGACGCCTGATGCGTTCGAGCGCGCCCAGGCAGAAGTGCGTAAAAGCGAGACCGGAAAGCACCGGCGCGACGAGGTTGACGAAGGGTATGTAATAAAGTGTCGCGAGAATCACACCGAGGCCGAAGAGGCGCCATCTCATACGAGTGATGATGGTGCGGTACTCTTCGCGCGTTGCATGCTCTGCGAGCGCGTCGTACCGAAAAAGGCGCTGGGCGAGATAGGCGGAATTCAGCAGAGGCACCAACACCGCGCCCACACCGGTGAGCCAAAGCGGCAGCGTCACGATGCAGAGTGCGACGAATACGATCAACCCTGCCGCAGCATTCGAGAGGCTGCCGATCGTGCTGCCCC
>DASRIK010000242.1:0-2203 GCA_035650035.1 Burkholderiales bacterium
GACGCCGATCGGCCCTTCGACGACGACGTAACGATATTTCTCCGGGAGCTTCACGATTGCGCCGCTTCGAGCTTCGAGACCGAATGCGTATCGACGGATCTCACGAGATCGCGAGCGCGGCCGCGTCCCGGCACGATTGCATCCGGCGCGATCTCAGTCAGCGGAACGATCACGAACGCGCGCTCGTGCATGCGAGGATGAGGAATGGTAAGCCCGGGCTCCGTGACCTCTTCATCACCGTAGAGCAACAGATCGAGGTCGAGCGTGCGCGGCGCATTCGTGAACTCGCGAAGGCGTCCCCTTCTCTGTTCAATGCGGAGCAGCGCATCCAGCAGCACGCGCGCCGGCAGGGCCGTCTCGAGCCGTGCCACGGCGTTGACGAAGTCCGGCTGATCGAGAAAGCCGACGGGCGCGCTGCGATAAAGCGATGAGATCGCCGCGACGCGCGTCTCGGGCAGCAGTGCGAGCTCCTGGAGGCCTGCGCGGACCTGCTGCTCGGGCTCGTCGAGATTCGCGCCGAGGCCGATATACGCAGCGACGACGTTCAAAGCGGTTCCGCCTGGTCCGGTGCCTGCTCGGGCATGCTTCGGCGCCGGCGACGCCTGCGCTTGCGTCCGGCCGGCTCTCCGCCTTGCGTCAGCATCGCGGTGCGCTCGGCATCGCCCGCGTGCTCGAAACGAGTCCACCATTCGCCGACCGCGGGATCGACTTCGCCGCTCGCGCAGCGCAACAGCAGAAAATCGTAACCTGCGCGGAATCGCGGGTGCTCGAGCAGGCGATAAGGGCGACGGCCGCTGCGCTGAAGGAATCGCGGCTGCATGATCCAGATTTCCTTCATGTCGCCGCCGTAGCGCCGCGGGATCGCGAGCTTCGCGGCCTGGACCTGAATGACCTGCTCCATGGCCTGATAAAGCGCGGGCACCGTGGGCACGCCTTCGCTTTCGAATCTTTTCCACGTGGCCAGCACTTCGTGCCAAAGCAGCGAGGCGAAAAGAAAGCTGGGCGAAACCGGCTTGTCGTTCTTGATGCGCACGTCCGTATTGCGCAGTGCAAGCATGACAAAACGCTCCCCCAGCGGCTGCTCCAGGATCACATCGAGCATGGGCAGCAGCCCGTGATGCAGTCCCTCCTGCCGCAGCGCCATCACGCATTCGTAGGCGTATCCCGACATGAGGAGCTTCAGCATTTCCTCGAAAAGGCGTGACGGTGGGACGTTCGCGAGCAGCGGCGCGAGCGCCTTGATCGGAGCGCGCGTCGCTGCGTCGATCTCCATGTCACGGCTCGCTGCAAACCGCACCGCGCGCAGCATTCGCACGGGATCCTCGCGGTAACGCTGCTCCGGGTCGCCGATCATGCGCAGCCTCCGCTTTTTCAGATCGTCGTACCCGCCGTGGTAGTCCCACACCTCCTGCGTCCTGGGATCGTAGAAAAGCGCGTTGATGGTGAAATCGCGGCGGGTCGCGTCCTGCTCCTGCGTTCCAAACACGTTGTCGCGCAGAATGCGTCCGTGCTCGTCAGCCGCACGCTGCTCGCTTTCCTCTTCCGTCGGATTGCCACCGCGGTACGTGGACACTTCCACCATTTCGCGGCCGCACATCACATGCACCAGCCGGAAGCGGCGGCCGATGATGCGCGAACGCCGGAAAAGCTCGCGCACCTGCTCGGGGGTAGCGTTCGTCGCGACGTCGAAATCCTTGGGCTGCCAGCCGAGGATGAGGTCGCGAACGGCGCCGCCGACGACGAAGGCAGTGAAATTCTCGGCCTGGAGTGCATCGGCCACCCTGAGCGCGCACGCGCTGATGCGGTCTCGGCCGATTCCGTGAACGTCGTACGGGATGATCCTCGGCTGCTGCGCTTTGAAGATGCGGCCGGAAAAGACTTTACCGAGAAACTTCGTGATCATTAATTGCCGAAATTATACATCGGGCACGAAACATCGCCGGGCGCCATGCTCGACTTCACGCAGACTGCAGCCATAGGCGAGCTCGAGTTTCTCACGTGTGAGCAACGCTGCGGCCGGCCCGGCCTGAAGAGTACCGTCACCGCCAAAAATGATTGCATGGGTGCATGCGCTGCCGATCCAGAGCGGCTCGTGCAGCACCATGATCGCGATCTCTCGATGCGTGCGCGCACGTGACCGCACGAGCTCGATGACATGTGCCTGGTGCGCAAGGTCGAGATGCTGCAGAGGCTCGTCGAGCAG
>DASRIK010000243.1:0-7981 GCA_035650035.1 Burkholderiales bacterium
CTTTCGCATGGCCGATCTCGCGCTGTATCGCGTGCAGCACGTGCTTGTGCAGCGTGAACGGTGATTCCCACAGATGCTTGAGCTTCGTAGCTTTGCCGAGCCCGGTGAGCTGAATGAACACGTCGTTCACGTCCGCGCCGATTTCCTCATTCGCCGTAAGGAGCCCGAAGTCGGTATAGAGCTTGGTCGTGCGTGCGTGATAGTTGCCTGTCGACAGATGGACGTACCGGCGGAGGTTGCCGTCCTCGCGCCGCACGACCATCAGCATTTTCGCGTGCGTCTTGTGGCCGACGACGCCGTAAACGACGTGCGCGCCCGTCTCCTCGAGACGCTGGCCCCAGTTGATGTTGGCTTCTTCGTCGAATCGCGCGAGAAGCTCGACGACGACCGTCACCTCCTTGCCGCTGCGCGCGGCCGCGATGAGGATCTCCATCAGCTCGGATTCCGAGCCGGTGCGATAGACCGTCTGTTTGATCGCGACGACGTTCGGGTCGCGCGCGGCCTGGTGGAGAAACTCCACCACGGGCTGGAAGGACTGAAACGGGTGATGGAGGAGAACATCGCCGCTGCGAAGTATGCCGAAGATGTCCGCGCCGGGGGCACGCACTGCAGGCAGCCCCGGCGTGAACTCGGGGAACTTGAGATCGGGGCGATCGACCCAGTCCGGCACGTTGATGAGCCGCGCGAGATTCACGGGCCCCTCGACGCGATACAGGTCCTGGCTATCGAGCGAGAACTGCGACAGCAGAAAATCGGAGATATGGCTCGGGCAATTGTCGGCGACCTCGAGACGCACTTCCGCACCGAACTGACGCTGAGGGAGGCCGCCGCGCAGCGCCACGCGCAGGTCTTTCACCTCCTCTTCGTCGACGTAGAGCTCGCTGTTGCGCGTGACTCGAAATTGATAGCAGTCGACGACGCGCATGCCGGCGAAGAGCTCCGAGACATGAGCGTGCAGTATCGACGAGAGGAACACGAAATCGTATGCACACGTGGCGATTTCCTGCGGCAGCCGAATGACTCGCGGCAGCACGCGAGGTGCCTGGACGATCGCGGTACCGGAGTTGCGCCCGAACGCGTCTTTCCCCTGCAGCTCGACCGCAAAGTTCAGGCTCTTGTTGAGCACGCGGGGGAACGGGTGCGCGGGGTCCAGGCCGATGGGCGTCAGCACCGGCATCACCTGTCTGAAAAAATAATCTTTCACCCATGCCGCCTGTTCAGGCGTGAAGTCACCGCGGCGCAGGAATCGTATGCCTTCGGCCTCGAGCTGCGGCAAAAGCTCGGCGTTGAGCAAGTGATACTGCGCGCCCACGAGCGCGTGCGCCTCGGCCGCTACCAGCTCGAATACTTTTTCGGGCCGCATCTGGTCAGGACCGACGGGCGGCGACCCGGCTTCGATCTCCGCGTGAAGACCGGCGACGCGGATCTCGAAAAACTCGTCGAGATTGCTACTGACGATACACAGGAATTTCAGGCGCTCGAGCAGCGGATAGCGGCTGTTCGCCGCCTGCGCCAGTACGCGCCGCGTGAACGCGAGCTGTCCCAGCTCGCGGTTGACATAAAGCTCTCGCGCGGCGCGCAACGAGCGGCCGGTTCGCCCGCCTTCCGATGTGGCCTCTCGTGTACCGGCCACCTCCGGCGATGCGTTCTGGTTGCTGTGTGTTATGGTGGCTGTCTCTGGCACTTTCGTCCCCGCGAAATGCAGGGCCGCTGGCGCTTACCCCGGATTCTAACGCTTACAGGAAGCGTGACTTAGCCGAACCGGCCGGTAATGTAGTCTTCGGTCTGCTTGTTCTTGGGTTTGATGAAGATCGTATCGGTCAGATCGAACTCGATCAGCTCGCCGAGGTACATGTAGGCGGTATAGTCGGACACCCGCGCCGCCTGCTGCATGTTGTGCGTCACGATCAGTATCGTGACTTTGGCTTTCAAATCGTCGATCAACTGCTCGATGCTCGCCGTCGCGATCGGATCGAGTGCGGACGTGGGCTCATCGAAGAGCAGGATTTCGGGATCCGTGGCAAGCGCCCGCGCAATGCAGAGCCGTTGCTGCTGCCCGCCGGAGAGATTGAATGCGAGATCGCCCAGGCGATCTTTCACCTCGTCCCACAGCGCAGCGCTGCGCAACGCCTCCTCGACCTTTTCGTCGAGCAGGCTGCGTTTGCTTTCGCCACGCACTCTGAGTCCGTAGGCCACGTTCTCGTAAATCGATTTCGGGAACGGATTGGGTTTCTGAAACACCATGCTGATCCGCATGCGCACCTCGATGGGGTCGACGCCCGCGCTCAGCAGATTCGTGTCGTCCGGGTAAAGCATGATCTGTCCGTCGTAGCGATTACCCGGATACAGATCGTGCATGCGATTGAAGCACCGCAGAAAAGTCGACTTGCCGCAGCCCGAGGGGCCGATCAACGCCGTCACTTTCTTCTCGTACAGCGGCATCGACACGCTTTTCAGCGCCTGAAAAGCGCCGTAGTAGAAGCTGAGCGCCCGCGATTCCGCTTTCTTCATCGTCGTAGGAGCTGGCGCAGCACCGATGAAGGCGTCCTTGGTCTGCGCGATCGCAGTCACCATTTGATTTTCTTCCGCATGCGGTAACGCAGCCAGATCGCAAGCGCGTTCATCGACAACGTCATGACCACGAGCACGAGCCCGGCTGCAGCGGCATTATGGTGGAACGCGGCTTCCGGCCGCGATGTCCAGTTGAACATCTGAATCGGCATCACGGTGAAAGGCGACATGAGCCATTCGAAGGACAGGAATGGTGGATCCGGTTGCACCGGCGCCGGAGGCAGGAATGCTATGAACGTGAGCGCGCCTATCGTGATGATCGGGGCCGTCTCCCCGATGGCGCGTGCCATCCCGATGATGACGCCCGTCATGATGCCCGGCGTCGCGTAAGGCAGGATGTGGTCGGCAGTGGTCTGCCACTTGGTGGCCCCCAGCGCGTACGCGCCTTCGCGAATCATGCCGGGTATCGAACGGATCGCCTCGCGCGTCGCGACGATGACAATCGGCAGAATCAGGAGCGCAAGCGTGAGGCCCGCCGTAAGGATGCTTTGACCGAGACCGAATTGATAGACGAACAGACCAAGCGCGAGCAACCCGTAGATGATCGACGGAACGCCGGCGAGGTTCGTGACGTTGATCTCGATGAGATCCGTCATCCAGTTGCGGGGCGCATACTCCTCCAGGTATACCCCGGCGGCCACACCGAGCGGCACGGCCGCCATCGCGGTGACGAGCATCACCAGCACGGAACCGACCCACGCCGAGAGTATGCCGGCCTCTCCGGGCCGCCTCGAAGGGAACGAGGTGAAGAAGTCGAGCGACAGGCGCGGCGCGCCGTCGATCAGCATGTCCACGAATAGTGCGACGAAAGTGAGCACGCCGATCATGAGCGCGACCAGTCCGACAAGACCGAACACCGCGTCCCACCGCTTGTGGACGGCGATCAGCTTGCGGATATTCTCGAGTTTTGCAGCCTCGCTCATCCGGAACTCAATACGCCTGACGGAAGCGCTTTCTCATGACGTGCCCCAGCACGTTGAAAAAGAGCGTTATCAAGGCGAGCGTGAGCCCGGCGGCAAATATCGTCTGATAGCCGAGCGAGCCGTGCGGGAGATCTCCAAGCGCAACCTGCACGATGTAGGCAGTGATCGTGGCGGCAGGCTCCGTCGGATTCCATGTGAGATTCGGCTGCATACCCGCTGCGATGGCCACGATCATCGTCTCGCCCACGGCGCGCGAGACGCCAAGGATGTAGGCCGCGGCGATGCCCGAAGTCGCAGCCGGAGCGACCACGCGAACGGCGGTTTGATAGCGCGTGGCGCCCATCGCGTAGGAGCCCTCCCGCAGACTCATCGGCACGGCACGCATGGCATCCTCCGACAAGGAGCTCACGTACGGGATGATCATGATTCCCATCACGAGGCCGGCGGACAGCAGGTTGAAACCAGGCAGCGACGGCCACAGCGCCTGCAGCAGCGGCGTGACGAAAAGCAGCGCGAAGTACCCATACACGATCGTGGGAATGCCGCCAAGCAGCTCGAGGAAAGGCTTCGCGACCTCGCGCAACGAAAACGGCGCGAACTCCGAGAGATAGATCGCGATGATCGTGCCGAGCGGAATGGCCACGAGCAGAGCGACGCCCGAGCTCACGAGCGTTCCGGAAAGCAGCGGCAGTATGCCGTAGTGCGCATCCGCAAACAAAGGCGTCCACTGTGTGTCGGTCAGAAACTGCCACAATGAAACGTGTGTGAAAAAAGTAAAAGACTCGGTGAGCAGGATGAATACGATGCCCACCGTCGTTATGACGGAGACACATGCGGCAAGGAACAACGCGAGCTCTATCACGCGTTCTTTCACGTGACGGAGCCGCCGCCGCGCGAGGCGGTCGCTCACGAAATGCGCGGACACGTCGTGTATTCCGGGGAACCGTGAAACGGAGGTCATATGACCATAACCCGCGCTATTCTAGTGGCTTCGACGCAGCGACTGAGGCGCCGCACGATAAAACATGCGGGAGGACTTGACGCGACCTCCCGCATGAAGCTACCGCCCGCTTAAAGCTTTGCTTCGAGCTTCATCAGCTGGTCGATCGTAAGCCCGACCTTGTTTTCGCCATCGAACTTCGTGCCGGCCCGCATCTTCGCGAGCGTATCGCTGTTGTAGCTGTAGGCTTTGCCGGGCAATGGCACATATTTCACTTCGCGCGCGAGCTTCTCGCCGTGTTTGTTATAGAAGTCCACGAATTCCCGCACTTCCGGACGCTGTACGGATTTCGTGTTGACGTAGATGAAAATTGGCCGGGCAAGCGGCTGGTAGGTGCCGTTCAGCACGGTTTCCATCGAAGGAAGGACGGGAGCTTTGCCGTCCTTGTCGACGATGGGAAGCGCCCTTAGCTTGTCACGGTTCTCGACGTAATACGCAAAACCAAAGTACCCGAGCGCGTTGACATCGCGCTGCACGCCCTGGACCAGCACATTGTCGTCCTCACTCGCGGTGTAGTCACCACGGCTCGATTTCGCTTTCCCGACGACCGCCTCGGTGAAATAGTCGAAGGTTCCCGAATCGGCCCCGGGACCAAAGAGCTTGATGGGCGCATTGGGCCACGCTGGATTCACCTGATTCCAGTGGGTTACCTTCGCCTGTCCGGCGGGTTCCCAGATCTTCTTGAGCTCCGCCACGGTTATCGATTTCAGAAAGTTATTCTTGGGATTTACAACGACCGTCAACGCGTCGTAGGCAACGGGCATCTCGAGATACGTGATGCCCGCTTTTCTGCACTCTTCCATTTCCGCCTTGAGAATCGGCCTCGAGGCGTTCGAAATGTCCGTCTCACCACGGCAGAATTTTTTGAATCCGCCGCCGGTGCCTGAGATACCGACGGTCACGCGCACGGCGCCTTTCTTGGATTTTTGAAAATCCTCGGCGACCGCTTCGGTCACCGGGAAAACGGTGCTCGAGCCGTCTATTTTCACGGTCCGGGCCTGCGCCGCCGCATGGCCGCTGGCCACCGCGGCCGCTACGGATGCGGCAACGGCCAGCGTCTTGATTGTTTGCGATCTCTTCATGATGTCTCCTGATGTCTTTTGGGTGCGTCGTCGAGCGACTACAGCATGCTAGTGAAACCGCATTACGCCGCTGTGACAGCGCGGAAATTCGGCTGTGCAGGAGCGCATCAGCCGCGCGAGCCGACCACACGTTTGCACGTGATCACCGCACGTTCCTTGCGATTGGGGACTGCAACCGACAAACCCGGATGCAGAGTCTAGGGGCCCTTTATTACAGAAAAGTTACAGCGGCCGCGAGAAGCTCCAGCGCATGCTATGAACCACCGCAACAGTTGCACCTAAGTGCGCGTGACAAATGGGAATACGTCAGCCGAGCCGAGCGCGGGAAACGTGTTTGTCCTGTCTTTCGCTCACGGCGTCACTCCGCACGGATGTCGGCGGCTTTCACAACCTGCGCCAAGGGCCGCGATACCATCCATGCGGCGTAATGATGTCCACGAATTGCGTCGTGCCGATTACACGGGGATGACGGTTTCGTGAAAGCGGAGTGCTAAGCCGCCGTCCAGCGGTCGCTGACCGGCAGGTTCTGCGCGCCCTGCTGCAGGAGCAGCGTCGCCTCGTCGAAGGGTACGGGCGGGCTGAAGTAGTAGCCCTGCACCTCGTCGCAGCCGCGGCTGCGCAGGAAGTTGAACTGCGCCGCCGTTTCCACACCTTCCGCGATCACCGTGAGGTGGAGCGTGCGCGCCATCGCGATGATCGCCTGCGTGATCGCGACATTGCCGGCGTCGTTCGGGACGTCGGCGATGAACGAGCGATCGACTTTCAGGCTGTCGATCGGGAATCGTCTCAGGTACGCCAGCGACGAATAGCCCGTGCCGAAATCATCCATGGCGATCCGTACGCCGAGCGCCTTCAGCTCCTTGATCAGCACAACGGCGCCCGCCGGATCGTGCATGACCATGCTTTCGGTGATCTCGAGCTCGAGGTACTTGCCGCTGCACTTCGTTTCCTTGAGGGCCCGCAGTGTGTCGTTGAACAGGCCTGCGTGCAGAAACTGACGCGGTGACAGGTTCACCGCGATCCGCGCCGGTGCAAGCCGCATGCGCTGCCACTGGCGATGCGCTCTGCAGGCCATCTGGAGGACCCATTCGCCGAGCGGCACGATGAGACCGGTCTCTTCCGCGAGCTTGATGAATCGGGCGGGCGGGAGAAGGCCGAGCTCCGGGTGCTCCCAGCGGACGAGCGCTTCCATGCCCACGATGCGGCCCGTGCAGACTTCGATCTGCGGCTGGTAATAGAGCGTGAGCTCTTCTTCGCGGTCGAGCGCGCGCCGAAGCCCCGATTCGAGCCCGAGTCTCTCGAGGGAGCCGGCTGTAATCTGGGCCGAATAGAACTCGAAACAGTTCTTGCCCCGCTCCTTCGCGCGGTACATCGCGATGTCCGCGTTCTTGAGCAGCGTCGCGGGATCCGTGCCGTCCTCGGGGAACGCGCTGACGCCGATGCTCGCCGTGATGCAGTATTCGCGGCCCCCGATCGTGAACGGCGCGGCAAGCGCGTCGATCAGCTTCCGGCTGACTGCGCCCACGTACAGCGGATCCGCCACTTCCGAGAGCAGGACGACGAACTCGTCCCCGCCGAGCCGTGCCACGCTGTCTTCCGCCCGCAGGTTGTCGGTAAGCCTTTGCGCAGCTTCCTTGAGCAGCGAATCGCCCGCCTCGTGGCCGAGCGTATCGTTGATCACCTTGAAGCGGTCGAGATCGACGAAGAGCACCGCGAGAGAGCGGCTGTAGCGGCGGGCCTGGGCGATGGCGCGGGCGAGCCGTTCGTTGAACATCAGTCTGTTCGGAAGCCCCGTCAGCGCATCGTGCATCGCCATGAACTTGACGGCTTCCTCGGCCTGCGTGCGCACGATGTACTGGCCGATCTCGCTGCCGATCGACTCCGCGATTTTCACGAGCACATCGTCGGGGTCGCACACGTCATGGTGGAAGAACTCGAGCACCCCGAGCACTTCGCCACGGCGCACCAGCGGGAGCGCGAACCCCGCCTGGAAGCCCGCTTTTGCGGCAAGATCGCGCCGCCTGAAGTTCGCGTCCTTCGCGAGGTTGGAGATCCAGACCGGCCTGCCGGTGGTAAATGCTCGACGCATGAGACCGAGGCTTGCGGGCTCCGGTTTGATCGTCTGGCCCGAATGTGCCATGTCGAAGTGGCGTATGGCCGGCGTATCGATGCTCCAGCTCTCGCGCCGCTTCAGCAGGCCGCTGCGGGAGTCCCAATGCCAGCGTGCGCCGTAATGCCAGCCGAGGCTCGTGCATATGGTCTCGATGATTTTCGGCATCGCTTCGTCGGCGCTGGAAGATTCGGCCAGCACGCGCGTAATCGCGTGTTCCATCGCCTGGCGCTTCTCGGCGCGCTTGCGCTCCGTGACGTCGACAATGGTGCCGACGATGCCCGCGACGGAGCCG
>DASRIK010000244.1:0-3096 GCA_035650035.1 Burkholderiales bacterium
CGCCTTGATGAACGAAAGCACCGATGCAACGGACACGATCACCTCGTCCACTTCGCCGCCGATCAAGGCCGTCGTCGCGACGGTCGCGCCTTTGTATGGCACGTGGACCATATTCAGCTTCTCGAGGCTTTTCAGAAGCTCGTTCGCCAGGTGATTCGTCGTGCCGGGACCGCCCGAGCCGTAGTTGAGCTTCCCGGGGTTCGCGCGCGCGAGCGCGACGAAATCCTTCAGCGTTTTTGCCGGCACCGAAGGGTGCACGAGCATGACGTTCTCGATCGATGCCAGCCGCGCGACCGGGGCGAAGTCCTTCAGCGGATCGAACGGCAGATTGGAATACAGCAGCGGACTCAACGCGATGGTCGGCGACGTGACGATGATTGTGTAGCCGTCCGCAGGTGCCTTCGCGGCCAGTGAGAGGCCCAATGTCCCGCCCGCACCCGTGCGGTTATCCGGGATCAGGTTCTGCCCCATCTGCTCGCCCAGTTTCTGGCCGATGGTGCGGCCGACGAGATCGCTCGGCGCGCCCGGCGGAAACGGGAGCACGAGCCGGATCGGTTTCGTGGGATATTGCTGCGCCTCGACGGCAGGGCCAGACAATGCGCCACACAGCACGGCCGCAAGCGCACACGACATGCGTAACGCTTTGGCCGGCATCATTGGGGTTTTCATCGATCAGCGGATGTTCTTCTGTGCCCAGCTCACCAGGAACTCGGCGATCTCGAGATTGTTTTTCTCGAGCATCATCATGTGCCCGTTCCCGCGGATACCGATGTCCGGCAGCCGGACGAACTCGTTTTGGACACCGGCCTGCGTCAGATACTCGGACGTGCAGTGATCGTAAGGTGCGTGGTACGACGCTTCACTGACCACGATCAGAATGGGGATGCCCTTGAGGTTCGGAAGCTGGCGCGCGGGACTGCCCTGTAGCCAGCAGCGCACGAGATCCGGCCCGGAAGCCGACGCCTGCTGGGTCATTCGCAAGTCTTTCGCATCGGTCGCGGCCGGCGAATACGTGAGCGGTCCCCGCGTGATACCCCACGGCCTTCCGAGTGCCCCGTCCTTGAACCAGGGCGGCGCTCCGGTCACGGTATTCTCGTGAAAAGGCGGCCCGTTCGGTTCGACCGCCAGAATGCCTTTCACCAGTCTCGGCCGTGCATCGGCGAGTTGCCAGCCGAACGGTCCTGATTGCGAATGCGTGAGCAATATCGCCGGCCCGATTCTGTCGAGCAACGCGATGCCTGCTTCGCGGTTGAGACGTTCGATCACGCTCACGTCCGCGATGTCCTCCACCTGCGAAGCAAAGAACTGATCGAACACCGGGTCGCCGGCAACGCCGCTCCCGGGCCACTGCGTGTGCAGCTTCGCCTGGGGATACTGGTTCGCCCGCGCGGGCGCAGTGAAGCGATTGGACATTGCCGTCGCGTTCGGACGGCGTGTCTTGCCATAGACCTCGGTAAAGAAGCCCGAGCGGGCGCGTGCAGGCTGGTCGACGATGTACACGGCAAACCCGCGCTGCAGAAAATAGTCGCCCCAGCCTTTGCGTCCGTCCGGCGTGCCCATGAAGTTGGTCCCGGTCTGCCCGCCGCCGTGCCACATCACGATGGGATAGGCTTCAGTGCGGTTCTGCGGGACCTGGTAGTGCACGTGCATCTGGCCTGCCATGACCTGTCCGTCGCTCGTCTTGGTATAGCGACCGCCGACAAAAAAATAGCCCTGCTCTGAAAGCGTCAACATCCTGCTTTGGTCCTGTGAAGATCCGGGGGTTTGCGCACATCCGGAGAGTGCGGATATCGCAACCAGGAGCAGAGTCGAAATTCTGTTAGCCGGGTTCATCGCTTACTCCAACCAGCGCGTCGATCGAACGTCGTTCAAGCGGCGATTGCGAGCGGGTGAGCTCCGTCATGAGTGTCGAGATCGCGGTCGGGTCCCCAGCTCGGTGCCGGAGAGTATAGCCAACCCGCATAGAATACCGACGCACACATTTTTCTGCGCAGCGCGCTTGGCGTACGAAGATGCAGAGAAAAGGCGTGCGTCCCTTTTCATGAGGCAGACGGAACCATGGCTCGATTTTGCATAGCGTTCACGGTTGCAGCAGCAAGCTGGCTGCACATCACTGTTGCTCCTGCGGCGCAAAATGCGGGTTCAGTGCCCGCTTATCCGACGCGCCCGATCCGGATCGTCGTGGGTTTTACGCCGGGCGGACAGCCCGACATCACCGCCCGCGCGATTGCCGTCAAGCTCACCGAAGTGCTGCGCCAGCAGGTCGTCGTCGACAATCGGCCGGGCGCCGGCGGAACGCTCGGCACGAAAATCGTCGCCGAAGCGAATCCGGATGGACACACGCTGCTATCGGTATCCGCTTCGCACGCGATCCAGCCCGTAGTGTATGAAAAGCTGCCTTACGACACGCTGCGGGACTTCGCCGGCATAACCACCACGGCGAGCTCCTCCTATATGCTCGTCGTGCCGGTTTCGCTGCCGGTGAAATCCGTGCAGGACCTCATCGCGCTCGCCAAAGCAAAACCGGGCCAGCTCAACTTCGGCTCTGCAGGGAACGGCAGTGGGACTCATTTCGCCGCCGAGCTGCTGAAGAGCACGGCGCAAGTCGACGTCGTGCACGTGCCTTATAAAGGCATACCCGAAGCGCTGACCGATACGATCGCCGGGCGGGTGCAGTTTTTCATGACGCCTCCCGTGACGCTCGGCACGATGGTGAAAGACGGTAAAGTCCGTGCGCTCGGCGTGACGGGCAGACGGCGCGTGCGCAGCTATCCGGATGTGCCCACGATTGCGGAAGCGGGTGTCTCCGGCTTCGTTTGGGAAAGCTGGGCCGGCTTGCTTGCGCCCGCTCGCACGCCGCGTGAGGTCGTGATGAAGCTCAACCGCGAGATCACCGCCATATTGAAGATGCCCGATATACAGCAGCGTTTCGTCGGCCTGGGCACCGAGCCGACACCCAGCACACCGGCGGAATTCGACAAACTCATCGCGTCGGAGTTGAAGCGTGTGGCGGAGCTCGCGCGCAAGGCGGGCATCACGCCGCAGTAGGCGTCTTCAAGGGCTCGTGACCAGCTTGTGAAGGATTTTCCCGAAATC
>DASRIK010000245.1:0-4709 GCA_035650035.1 Burkholderiales bacterium
AGCTCGAGGTATGCCGTTGCGGCTATGTGTGGCTGACCTCGTTGCAGGGCCACCTCCGCGACCATCATCTTGTACATGAGCTCCGAGCTGAGCTCGATCGCTGGTAATGAAGGACGTGCTGGCGGTGTTGGCTGCGGCGCGCCCGCAGCGGGCTTCTTCTGCCCCGTCTGCGCCAGCCGCTCGGGCTGCGTATCACGGCTCTCGCCGAGCTGAGAGCAACCGGCGCCTGCGAGCGCCACCGCGAGTAATGCGAGACGGAAACTTGTCATGAGGAGGGCCGCGGATCGGGCATGGCGGCGGTGATGGTGGCCGCCGGTAAAGACGGCGGCTGCTTCATTAACGCGCACATATTAGGTATATTTCGCCGACACCACAAGCCGCGACGCCTCTCACGCGCGCCTTCCCCGATGCTCGCTTCCTTTGACGCCACGACGATTTCGGCGCGGGGTCTCACGCGCCGATTCGGCGCTCATACCGCGGTGGAAAACGTCGACCTCGAGCTGAAGCGGGGCGAAGTGCTGGGTTTTCTGGGACCCAATGGCGCCGGTAAGACGACGACCATGCAGATGCTCACCGGAAATCTCGCGCCCAGCGAAGGCGAAGTGAGCATCTGCGGCATCGACCTGCTGGCGCATCCCGTATCAGCCAAGGAGAAGATCGGCTATCTGCCGGAAACGCCGCCGCTCTACCGCGAGCTCAACGTGGACGAGTTTCTCGAGCTCGCGGTAAGGCTCCATCGCGTGCCTAAGGCCCAGCGCCGCGAAGCCGTGGCGCGCGCGAAGCAGCGCTGCGGCCTGACCGAAGTCGGCCGTAAGCTGATCGGCTCGCTTTCGAAAGGCTACCAGCAGCGTGTCGGCATCGCCCAGGCCATCGCTCACGAGCCGGACGTCCTCATACTCGATGAGCCTACCGTGGGGCTCGATCCCAATCAGATCCGCGAAATCCGTGCTCTCGTGCGAGAGCTCGGCGGCTCGCGGAGCGTCATCCTCTCGACGCATATCCTGTCCGAAGTGGAAGCGATCTGCGACCGCGTGCAGATCATGCACCACGGCAGGGTCGTCTACAGTGATTCGATCGCGGCGCTCAAAGCGCTGCAGAGCGGGCGCACGGTGGTTTGCGGTCTCGAGCGCCCGCCCGCCGAAGCGGAGCTTGCGGCACTGCCCGGTGTCATCGCGGTCGAGCGTGTGGGCGACAGACTTTTTCGTCTGCAGCTCGCATCGGACGGCGAGCCCAGCGCGCAGCTCGTGGCCCGCGCGGCCGAAAGGAACTGGGGACTCTTTCAGCTCGCGCCCGCACAGACGAGCCTCGAAGATGTGTTCGTAAACCTCACGAAATGATTTTCACGATCGCCGCAAAGGAGTTGAGGACGCTTTTCACCTCGCCGCTCGCCTGGATGGTCCTCACCGCGGTCCAGCTCGTCACCGGTTACGCTTTTTTGAAGCGCCTCGACGATTTCCTCCAGGTGCAGCCCCAGCTCGTGCAGCTTACGAGCCCGCCCGGCGTGACCGAGCTCGTGCTCGCACCGCTTTTCGCGACGACTGCGTTCGTGTTGTTCTTCGCGGCGCCGCTGCTCGGCATGCGCCTGATTGCGGAGGAGCGGCGAAACCAGACGATGGTGTTTCTTACGTCTGCGCCGGTGTCGATGACCGAGATCGTGCTCGGCAAGTTCGTGGGACACGCACTGTTCCTTCTCCTCATCATCGCGTTGATTACAGCTATGCCGCTTTCGCTCTCCGGAAGCACGAGCCTCGACTACGGATTGCTTGCGAGCCTGTTCCTTGGGCTCGTGCTCCTCGCCTTGGGCTTCGCGGCACTGAGCCTCTATATTTCTTCGCTCACCACGCACCCGATTCTCGCCGCCTTCGGCGCCTTCGCCGCTTTGCTCGTCATGTTGCTGGTGAGCGAAACGGCCGGCGACGGCGTGCGTGCGCGGGGCTGGCACGTACCAGCGGCTCTCGTGCAGGTGTTCTCACCGCTCAAGAATTTCGAGCCGTTCGGCAAAGGTGTCATCGACACCTATGCGATCGCCTGCGCAGTCCTCTTTGCGATCGTGTTCCTCGTGCTTACGGTGCGGCGGCTCGACGCGCAGCGGCTGAGAGGCTGATCGAGGAATCCCCGTGCAGGCCAACCGCAAACTGCGCATTCGCCTTGCCATCCAGAGCGGACTTTTCCTCGCGCTCTTCCTGGCGCTCGTGATGCTGCTCGCGTTCGTCGCGGGGGAGTATCGCAAGGAGTGGGATGTCACCCGCAGCGCTCGCAATTCGCTTTCGCAATCGACCCTCGATGTACTGCGGCAGCTCGACGGCCCCGTGTCGGTCACCGCCTACGCTCTTGCAAAGGACGCCGCCGGAACGAACGTGCACAAGGCGATCGAGGAGCGGTTGCGTCCCTATCGCCGCGCCAAACCGGACCTGCAGCTCACGTTGGTCGATCCGCGCGAGGATCCGAAGCGCGCGCAGGCCGCACAGATTCGCACGCCCAACGAGATTACGATCGAGTACCGGAATCGCGTCGAACACATGCCGCTCGGCGAGTTCAACGAGCAGAGCTTCGCGGGCGCCCTGCTGCGACTCATGCGAGGCGCCGCGAGCCTGGTGCTGTCGCTCGAAGGCCATGGGGAGCGCAAGCTCGACGGAATCGCCAATCACGATCTCGGCGAGTTCGGGCGCCAGCTGCAGCAGAAAGGTCTGAAGCTCAACAGTCTCAATCTCGCTCTCGCACAGGAGGTACCGCACAACGCAGCGGTCCTCGTTATCGCCAGCCCGCAAAGCGAATTGCAGCCGAACGAGGTGGAGAAAATCCAGCGATACGTGCAGGCCGGCGGGAGCCTGTTGTGGCTGATAGACCCGGAGCCGCTGCGTGGGCTCGACCCGCTCGCCGAGACGCTCGGGCTCGTGCTCACACCGGGCACAGTCGTCGATTTCGCGGTGCGTCCGCGCAGCGGCCCGCCGGTGTTCGCCGTTGCGACGAGTTACGGCAATCACCCGATCACGGCGGCGTTTCGCTACAACACGCTTTTTCCTTACGCGCGACAGATCGGCCTTTCCGAGATCGACGAGTGGCGCGTTACTCCGCTCATCGAAGTCGCACAGCGCGGCTGGGTAGAAATGGGACCGCTCGACGAGAAGCCGACGTTCGACAAGGCGCGTGATCTACCGGGCCCTGTCGCGATCGCCGCGGCCTTCGAGCGCACCGTCGGCGACCGCCAGCAGCGCATCGTCGTCGTGGGTAATGCCGCCTTTCTTTCGAACACGTACCTCGGTAACGGTGGAAATCTTCAGCTCGGCACGGGCATCGTGAACTGGCTCACTGCCGAAGACACGCTGCTCGCGATCGATCCACGCCCGGCTCCGGATTCACGCATCGACATCGGGCAGATGACGCTTTATGCGATCGCGCTTGGATTTCTGCTCGTGCTGCCGGTCGTGTTCATCCTGACCGGCGTAATCATCTGGTGGCGCAGGCGCCGCCCCGCGTGATCGACGACTCATGCACTCCCGTCAATGCGTAGCTGGATAGGACTCGCGGCGCTCTCACTGCTCGTCCTCGCTCTGGGCGTGTGGATTTCGCAGAAGCCCAGGGCCCCGGACCGCGAGGCGCATGCGCTCACGGCGCTCACGGTGGCGGACGTGACGCGCATTCGGCTGGAACGTCCAGCGAGTGCCGGAGCATCCGACGCCCGCACGCCTGCGGCGGGAAAATCATCGTCCGCACCAACCGGCCGCATCGAACTCGAACGCCGCGCTGACGGCTGGCACATGACGGCACCGTTCCCGGCGCGCGCCGACGCTGTCCATGTAGAACGTCTGCTCGCGATCCTCGACGAACGTTCGGTCGCACGCTACCGCGCCGCCGATCTGGAGCGCTATGGTCTCGACAGACCTGTCGCGACGCTCACGCTGAACGATCAGACGTTCGCTTTCGGCGCAGTCAATACGATGACGCGAGAGCAGTACGTGCTCGCCCGCGATGGCGTCTACGCAATTCCGCTTTCGCAGCGCACAGCCTTGCCGCGTGACGGCGAGAGTGTCGTGTCGCGCGCGCTGTTTGCACAAGGAGAGACGCCGCTTCGGTTCGAGCTCGAGGGCTTCACCGCCACGCTCGTTGACGGCAAGTGGATCATCAGTCCCGTGGCCGAAGAACCCGGACCCGACGAACGCAACGGCTGGGTCGCCGCGTGGCGGCAGGCGACTGCGATGCACGTTCGTCCTCACGATGGGCGGAAACCGCTCGCAACGATCAGTGTTGCATTGAAAGACGGCCGTACCGTCACGCTTGGAATATTGGAGCGGGAGCCCGAGCTCGTTCTGCTTCGTCTCGACGAACGCATTCAGTACCATTTCCTGCCAGACGTCGGGAAGCGGTTGCTCTCGCCGCCCGGTGCTGCGCGCACCGAACAGGTGAACAAGTGACTCCCGTTCACCTGTTCACCCGTTCACTCGGTCACCCGTTCACGGTTCACGGTGCCTGAGCTTCCCGAGGTCGAGACGACAAGACGCGGGCTCGCCCCGCATCTCGTGAATCAGCGTGTGCGCAGAGCGGTGGTGCGCAACGCCGGTTTACGCGTGCCGGTACCAAAGGACCTTCCGGAACGCATCGCCGGCACCCGCATCCGCGATGTCGAACGGCGCGGCAAGTATCTGCTGATCGATTGCGGGACGGGCACTCTGATCGTGCACCTCGGCATGTCGGGCAGATTGTGGCTCGTC
>DASRIK010000246.1:0-38915 GCA_035650035.1 Burkholderiales bacterium
GCGCTACGCGCTGCCGACGCAGCTTTTTTTCCTTTTTCAGCGTGTCGACCAGCTTGCCAGGCTGAACCAGGCGGATCTCTTCCAGCGCGCGACGGTCGCGGACTTCATGCTCGAGAAGGATGCGCTGTTCGCGAGGCTCAATCTGAAGGACGACGAGTTGAAGCTTTACGAGCAGATCTATCAGCATCTAAAGCTTCAGGCGCCTTTCCCCGATCTCGTCATTTACCTGCAGGCAGCGCCCGATACGCTCATCGAGCGGGTGCAGCGGCGCGGAGCGCCGTACGAAAAAGACATTCCGGAACCGTATCTGATCGGCCTCGCGGAAACTTACACGCGGTTCTTCTATCAGTACGACGGTGCGCCGCTGCTCATCGTGAATTCGGACCGGCTGAATTTCGTCGAGTCGGATAACGCGCTCGCGCTTCTCATGGAACGTATCGCCGGAATGCGCGGCCCTCGCGAATTCTTCAATCTCGGCGCGTAGAGCGCGCGGCGGCTGGCTCCGCCGTGACGTTTGGTGTTAAATGCCGCACATGCGAATTACGCTGAGCACCCTCCAGAAAATGGCGCAGGAGGGAAACCGGATCACGCAGCTTACGTGTTACGACGCGAGCTTTGCGGCCGTGCTCGAGGCGGCCGGCGTGGAAACGCTGCTCATCGGAGATTCCCTGGGCAACGTGCTGCAAGGTCACGAAACCACCTTGCCGGTGAAGCTGCGCCACATCGTCTATCACACGGAATGCGTCGCGCGGGGCGCGAAGCGTGCGTTCATCATCGGCGATATGCCGTTCGCCACTTTCCAGATCTCCCCGCAGGAGACGTTTCGCAACGCCGCCGAGATCATGGCGGCCGGCGCGCACATGGTGAAGCTGGAAGGCGGCCGCGCGATGCTCGACACGGTCCGCTTTCTCACCGAGCGCGGCATACCCGTGTGCGGCCATCTGGGACTCACGCCGCAGTCGGTACATCAGTTCGGCGGTTTCAAGGTGCAGGGCAGAGCCGACGACGATGCGGAGCGCATGATCGAGGAAGCGCAGCTGCTGGAAGACGCGGGCGCCGGCATGATCGTGCTCGAGGCGATACCCGCAGCGCTCGCGAAAGCAATCACCGGGTCCGTGCGCGGGCCCACGATCGGGATCGGCGCCGGCCCGGATTGTCACGGACAGGTGCTGGTGCTCCACGATATGCTCGACGTCTACCCCGGCAAGAAAGCCAAGTTCGTCAAGAACTACATGCGTCTCGCCGGATCAGTACAGGGTGCGGTCGAGCTCTTCGTGAAGGAAGTGAAAGCGGGCACATTCCCGGGGCCGGAACATTCTTTTTAGCAGTGGATCCTTCATGACAGCTCCGCTCTTTTTCGTAATGGACCCTTCATCGCAGATCAGTTTTCTATCGTAGATGGACCCTTCATCGCAGATCAGTTCTCTATCGTAGATGGACCCTTCATCGCAGATCAGTTTTCTATCGTAGATGGACATCATCCACTCCGCCGCTGCGTTACGCGAGCGGCTGCGGCGCGAGCCGAACAACGTTTTCGTGCCGACCATGGGCAACCTGCACGAAGGCCATATCGAGCTCATACGGATCGCGAAGCCGCGCGCGGCGTGCACCGTCGTGAGCATTTTCGTGAACCGCCTGCAGTTCGGCCCGCGCGAAGATTTCGACCGCTATCCGCGCACGCTTTCGGTGGACGCCGCCAGGCTGCAGGAAGTCGGGGTAGACGTCGTTTTCGCGCCCGACGAGCACGAGATCTATCCGGAGCCACAGACGTTCGTCGTCGAGCCGTCTGATCTGCAGCACATCCTCGAAGGCGCGCATCGTCCCGGGCATTTCCGCGGAGTCGCCACCGTGGTTCTCAAGCTTTTCAACCTCGTTTGGCCGCACTCCGCGATTTTCGGCAAGAAGGATTACCAGCAGTATCTCGTGCTGCGGGACATGGTGAAGCAGTTCGCGCTGCCGATCGAGATCATTCCCGCGGAGACCGTGCGCGCGTCCGATGGACTCGCGCTGTCGTCACGAAATGCATACCTCACGCCCGAAGAGCGCGCCGAAGCGCCTCGACTTTATCGCGTGCTGCGCGAGGGGCAGCGGCAGCTGCGTGAAGGGGCGCACGACTATCAGCGCGTCGAGCTCGAAGCGATGGCGGAACTCGCGCATAACGGCTGGCGTCCCGATTACATTGCGGTGCGGAGGCAGGCCGATCTCCAGCCGCCGTCGAACGGCGATAGCGATCTCGTGATCCTCGCTGCTGCGCGCATCGGGCGCACGCGGCTGATCGATAACGTCGAAGTGACTCGATAGCCGCGTTACGCGATAATTGCGGCGCATCCCTGCCGGGATGGCGGAATTGGTAGACGCAGCGGACTCAAAACATCGCCGTTTTTGGCGATGTTTCAGCGAAGGCTAATATTCGCGCAGCGAATGTTAAGCGCCAGCGGCCGCAGCTAAAATCCGCCGCTGAGGATGCATCCCTGCCGGGATGGCGGAATTGGTAGACGCAGCGGACTCAAAATCCGCCGGTGGCGACACCATGAGGGTTCGATTCCCTCTCCCGGCACCATCACTCTCCCCATGAAGCTCGAAGACTTCGACTACGCGCTGCCGCCGGAGCTGATCGCGCAAGTGCCCGCGCGCGAGCGCGCGGGAAGCCGTCTCCTGCATCTCGACGGCCGGACGGGCGATCTTCGAGACCTCCTGTTCCGCGATATCGTCGATCTCGTCTCGCGTGATGACGTTCTCGTGCTGAACGACACGCGTGTGATCAAGGCGCGGCTCATGGGCCGGAAGGCGAGCGGCGGCAGGCTTGAGGTGCTCGTCGAACGCGTGCTCTCCCCGAACGAGGTGCTCGCCCAGATGCGCGTAAGCCATCCGCCGGGCGAGGGGACCCGTATCGTGCTCGACGGCTCGCTCGAAGCCACCGTGCTCGAGCGCAGCGGCGGTTTCGTGCGGCTGCGTTTCGAGGACTGCGACGATGTGCTCTCCGCGCTCGAGCGGCATGGCGCTGTCCCTCTTCCGCCGTATATCGAGCATGCGCCGGAAGCCGCGGACGAAGCACGGTATCAGACGGTTTACGCTCGCGAGCCCGGCGCGGTCGCGGCACCGACAGCGGGGCTGCATTTCGACGAGCCGCTGCTCGAAACCTTTCGAAACCGCGGCGTGCCGATTGCGTATGTCACGCTGCACGTCGGCGCTGGCACGTTTCAACCGGTGCGCACGAGCGATCTAGCCGCTCACCAGATGCACAGCGAGTGGTATAGCGTTCCGCAGCAGACGGTCGAGGCGATCGGGCGCGCGCGGGAGCGGGGCGGCCGCGTCCTTGCGGTCGGTACGACAACGCTACGTGCGCTGGAAACCGCCGCCGCTTCGGGCTTGCGTGCCGGCATGGGCGAGACGAAACTTTTTATCGTGCCGGGTTACCGGTTCCGCATCGTCGATCGGCTCGTAACCAATTTCCACCTGCCGAAGTCGACGCTGCTCATGCTCGTTTCGGCGTTCGGCGGTCCTGAAAACGTCAGGCGCGCTTATCGCCACGCGATAGAGAAAGCGTATCGTTTCTACAGCTACGGAGATGCCATGTTGATCGAGCGCGCCGGAAGCGGAGCGGAAGGACACACCGTTGAGCCCTGAAAGAACCGGACCGGAAGGCCGCGATCGCTATCGCCACTTCGTCGCCATCACGACGCGGCTGATGGACAACGACCTCTACAACCATCTCAACAATGCAACCTACTATTCGTTCATCGACACGGCCGTGACGTCGTACCTCACGCAGGCTGTCGATCGCGATCTCGCACGCGATCCCGTGATCTATCTCGTCGTGGAAAACGGCTGCGCCTATTTCCGGCCGATCGCGTTCCCCGATGCCGTGCAGTGCGGATTGTGTGTCACCCGCATCGGACGAAGCAGCATGCGCTTCGAGGTGGGACTTTTCCGGAACGAGGAGCCGCTCACCGCCGCGCGAGGCTTTTTCGTGCAGGTCTGCTGCGACCGCAGTACTCAGCGGCCGATCGACATGCCGCCGGCTGTGCGCCAGGCGCTCGAAGCGATCAGAGTCTGACCGTGCGATTCGAGCTCGTCGGGGCGGACGGCGCCGCGCGCCTGGGACGGATCACGACGGCGCACGGCGTAGTGCAGACGCCGGCTTTCATGCCGGTCGGCACTTACGGCACGGTGAAAGGGATGGCGCCCACCGAGCTTCGCGAGCTCGGTGCGGAGATCGTGCTTGGTAACACGTTCCATTTATGGCTGCGCCCGGGGCTGGAAGTAATCTCCGCGCATGGCGGTCTGCACCGGTTCATGGGCTGGAACGGTCCGATCCTCACGGACTCCGGCGGCTTTCAGGTGTTCAGTCTCGGGGCGCTTCGCAAGATCACCGAGGAGGGCGTGACGTTCCAGTCGCCGGTCAACGGCGATGCGTGTTTTCTCTCGCCGGAAGAGTCGATGCGCATTCAGCGCGTCCTCGATTCCGATATCGTGATGGTATTCGACGAATGCACGCCGTATCCCGCGACCTTCGACCAGGTGCGTGACTCGATGGAAATGAGCTTGCGCTGGGCCGGGCGTTCGAAGCGCGCTCACGCCGGCAACGCCAATGCGCTGTTCGGTATCGTGCAGGGCGGCGTTTACGAGCCGCTGCGGGATCAGTCGCTCGCCGGCCTCGTCGAAATCGGCTTCGATGGATACGCCATCGGCGGGCTTTCGGTGGGTGAGACCAAGGCCGAGATGCGGCGCATTCTCCACCATACCGCGCCGCGCCTTCCCGGTGACAAGCCGCGCTATCTGATGGGTGTCGGTACGCCTCGGGACATTGCCGAAGCGGTCGCGGCGGGCATCGACATGTTCGATTGCGTGCTGCCGACGCGCAACGCGCGCAATGGCTGGCTTTATACGAGCGCCGGTATCGTCAAGCTCCGGAACGCGCGTTATCGCGACGATCTCGCGCCCGCCGATCCGGCCTGCGACTGTTATACGTGCCGCACGTTCACACGGGCTTACCTTCACCACCTGCAACGCGTGAACGAAATGCTTGGTGCGCGGCTGAATACGCTGCACAACCTCTACTATTACCAGCGGCTCATGCGCGGTTTGCGCGAAGCGATCGCGGAAAACAGGCTTGCCGCCTTCGTCGCTGGCCTGCCGGCCGAAGCTGACGACGAGTGATGATAAAATGCGCGATTTTCCGGTTAGAGCCCAGAGACGCACGTTACGGGCTGTCCGGGCGAGGCGGTTTCGTGACACAGCAACGAACGCGGAGGTACTCGGTATGTGGGTGAACGAAGCATGGGCGCAGGCCCCTGCGGGCGGGGCGGGCGGCGGAATGGAAAGCATTTTCCTGATCGTCGCGATGTTCGCTGTGCTGTACTTTCTGATGATCCGACCGCAGATGAAGCGCGCCAAGGAGCACAAGGCGTTGATCGACGCGCTACAGAAAGGCGACGAGGTCGTCACGGCGGGTGGCGTGCTCGGCCGCATCAGCAAAGTGGGCGATGCGCATCTCACGCTCGAAGTCGCTCCGAACGTCGAAATACAGGTCCAGCGCGGCGCGGTCCAGACGGTGCTCCCGAAAGGAACGATCAAGAATTCATGAATCGTTATCCGCTGTGGAAGTACATACTGATCGCGATCACACTCGCGATCGGGCTGCTCTACACCATCCCGAATTTCTTCGGCGAAGTCCCGGCAGTCCAGGTCTCGCCCGTGAGGGCGACACTCAAGTCCGACGACGCGCTGCGCGCCCGCGTGGAGGAAATCCTGAAAAAGAGCGGCATCGCGCCCGACGGCGTCTTTCTCGATGCCACGGGCGTGAAAGTCCGCTTCGAAGATCCCGAGACGCAGTACCGTGCTCGCGACGCTCTGCAGAAAGCGCTCGGCGACGACTACGTCGTGGCGCTCAACCTGCTCTCTCGCAACCCGCAGTGGCTCGACGCGATCGGCGCGAAGCCGATGTACCTCGGCCTCGATCTCCGGGGCGGCGTTCACTTCCTGCTGCAGGTCGACATGAAAGCCGCGCTCACGAAGAAGATGGAGTCCTTCGCGAACGATATCCGCGGAGTGCTGCGGGAGAAGCGCATTCAGTACAGCGGCGTCAGCCGGGAAGGTCAGTCGCTCGTCGTGCGGTTCCGCGACCGGGCCATGCGCGACAAAGCGGTGCCGGAGGTCGAGAAAGCCATCCCGGACCTCGATCTGCGTACGCAGGACGACGGCTCGGAATTCCGGATCGCCGGGTCGCTCAAGCTCGAGGCGCAGCGCCGCACGCAGGAGTTCGCGCTGCAACAGAACATCACGACCTTGCGTAACCGCGTGAACGAGCTCGGCGTCGCCGAACCGAGCATTCAGCAGCAGGGTGCGGACCGCGTGGTCGTCCAGCTTCCGGGCGTGCAGGACACGGCCAAGGCCAAGGATATCCTGGGGCGTACCGCTACGCTCGAAGTCCGGCTCGTAGAGGAAGACAAGATGGACCCGGCGACGCTCGCGGCTGCGACCTCGGGGCAGGTGCCTTTCGGGACCGAATTCTACGTCGAGCGCGGCGGCGCGCCGATCATCGTGAAAAGGCAGGTCATCCTGACGGGCGATCGCATCAGCGATGCGCAGCCCGGTTTCGACAATCAGACCAGCGAGCCCGCCGTGCACATCCGGCTCGACGCGACCGGCGCGCGCATTTTCCAGCAGGTCACGCGCGAAAACGTGGGCAAACGCATGGCGATCCTGCTCTTCGAAAAAGGCAAAGGCGAAGTCATCACGGCCCCTGTAATCCGCGAGGAAATCGGCGGAGGCCGTGTTCAGATCAGCGGCCGCATGACCACGCGCGAAGCGAACGACGTCGCTCTGCTTCTGCGTGCGGGCGCGTTGGCCGCACCGATGGAGATCATCGAGGAGCGCACGGTCGGTCCTTCGCTCGGCGCCGACAACATCAGCCGCGGCTTTCACTCGATGTGGATAGGCTTTGCGGCGATCGCTGCTTTCATGATTGTGTACTACCGGCTCTTCGGCGTGATTTCCGTCGTCGCGCTGGGCGTGAACCTGCTTTTCCTGATCGCGCTGCTTTCCATGCTTCAGGCCACGCTCACGCTGCCGGGCATTGCGGCCATCGCATTGACGCTCGGTATGGCGATCGACGCGAACGTGCTCATCAACGAGCGCATACGGGAGGAGCTGCGCAACGGCAACACGCCCCAGGCGGCAATCGCAGCGGGCTACGAACGGGCGTGGAACACGATCCTGGATTCGAACGTGACGACGCTCATCGCGGGCGTTGCGTTGTTCGCGTTCGGCTCGGGCCCTATCAAGGGCTTCGCCGTCGTTCACTGCCTGGGCATTCTCACTTCGATGTTCAGCGCGGTCATGGTCTCGCGCGCCATGGTGAATCTCATCTACGGCAACCGGCGCCGGCTCGAGAGCGTTTCGATCGGCCAGGTCTGGCGTCCGGCGACCGCCGAATGACGTCGTTCACCCGTTCACCCGTTCACCCGTTCACGAAGTAGGAACACAGATGGAATTCTTCCGGATCAAGCGCGACATTCCTTTCATGCGCTACGCGCTGATCTTCAACGTCATCTCGATCGTGACGTTCGTGATCGCCGTAGGTGCACTGGCGATACGCGGGCTGCACCTCGGCGTCGATTTCACCGGCGGCACGGTGATGGAGCTCAAGTACCCGCATCCCGCGAACCTTCAGCAGATCCGCGAAGCGGTCGCGAGGCTCGGCTTCACGGATGCGGCCGTACAGAATTTCGGCACCGCGAGCGATGTGCTCATCCGGCTCCCCGTGAAAGCAGGCCTTACGAGCGCGCAGCTTTCCGAGACCGTCATGGCCGAGCTGAAGAAGCTCGACCCGAACGTGCAGCTTCAACGCGTGGAATTCGTGGGGCCTCAGGTCGGCCGCGAGCTGCTCGAGAACGGGGCGCTCGCGCTGCTGTTCGTTTCGCTCGGCATCGTGCTGTATCTGTGGTTCCGCTTCGAATGGAAGTTCGGCGTCGCGGCGATCATCGCGAATCTGCACGACGTCGTGATCATTCTGGGGTTCTTCGCGCTGTTCCAATGGGAGTTTTCGCTGCCGGTGCTCGCCGCGGTGCTGGCGGTACTGGGCTATTCCGTGAACGAGTCCGTGGTCGTCTTCGATCGCGTACGGGAAGTCTTTCGTAACCGGCGCTACCGGACCATGCCGGTGCCGCAGGTGCTCGACCACGCGATTACCGCGACTATCTCGCGCACGATCATCACTCACGGCAGTACGCAGCTCATGGTGCTTTCGATGATGATCTTCGGGGGAGAAGCGCTTTTCTATTTCGCGCTGGCGCTGACGATCGGCATCTGCTTCGGCATTTATTCGTCGGTCCTCGTCGCGTGCCCGATCGTCATGTGGCTGGGCATCTCTCCCAAGGATCTCGCGCAGCCCGAAAAGAAAGCGCGCCCAGAGGCCGTGGTCTAGAAAGCCGGTCAGGGTTCCTAGTGGAGATTCTCACCGGCTTCATCGACATCGTCCTTCATCTCGATGTCCATTTACAGCGGCTCGTCGCAGACTACGGAACGTGGATCTATCTGATCCTCTTCCTCATCATCTTCTGCGAGACCGGGCTCGTCGTTACGCCGTTTCTCCCGGGTGATTCGCTGTTGTTCGTCGCCGGCACCGTGGCAGCCGGCGGCGCAATGGACGTGCACACGCTGTTCCTGATTCTCGCCGCGGCCTCTTTCTCGGGCGACAACACGAATTACTGGATCGGTCGCTATATCGGGCCTCGCATATTCACGCGTAAAGGCTCGCTCCTCTTCAACCCCGCCCATCTGGAACGGACGAGCCGCTTCTACGAAAAATACGGCGGCAAGACGGTGCTGATCGCGCGATTCGTCCCTATCGTGCGCACGTTCGCGCCTTTTGTCGCCGGCATCGGACGGATGGCGTATGTGCGGTTCCTTGCGTACAGTTTCGCGGGTGCGATTCTCTGGATCGGCTCTCTCACTTACGCCGGCTACTTCTTCGGCAACCTTCCGATCATCCGCGACAACCTCTCGATCGTGATCATCGCGATCGTGGTCATCTCGATAATGCCGGGCGTCATCGAATTCCTGCGCTCGCGACGGCGCCGCCAAGGGCTTGCACCGTAGCGCGCATCACGCGCACGCAGTTCATCTCCGGTTCTTGGAGTCAAGCACGGCGATGGCCTGTTCAGGTCTGGTACTCGGGCAACCCATTCCGCTGATCAGCGGTCCGAGCGACCGCCGCCGCTCAACTCGCGCTCGCGCCGGGCGCCGGGCCCTTGTCCGCGATGCCCGTCGTCGCCGCGCTGTGGTTGCGCTGCCGGTGGCGCGGGAGGCGGCGGCTGCTTCGCAGCAAGCTCGCGCTGCCGTCGTGCCCCGGGCCCTTGTCCGCGATGGCCTTCGTCTCCGCCCTGCGCCTGCGCTGGCGGCGAAATCGGCGCGGTAGTCGGTGCGATGGGCGCCGCCGGTGGTGCGATGGGTGCAGCAGCGGCACGCGGCGGCTGTGGAGCTGCCGCCTGCTGCGGCATGCGAGGAACTCCAATGGCTTCCGGGCCCCGGCCCGCGCGCTCTGTGCGCATCGGTAACGCGTCCACGCGGCCGGGCAGCGGCTCCGAACGATTCGCGAGCTCGCGCTCGCGCCGCGCGCCCGGACCGAATCCTCGATGCCCTTCATCGCCGCGCTGCGGTTGCGCGACCGAAACGGGCGGAGCAGGCGGTGCGACACGAACCGGTTCGGCCGGAGCGCGATCGCGCAGGATTTCGGCTCGCGCGAGGTCCGTCTGCGCAAGCTGCATGCGTGAGCGCGCAACATGGCGACCCGATACGAAGCTATCGCGCGACACGACAGTCACCGCATCCGGCCGATGGCGATGAACATGTCGAACGTCCACGTTCGTCACGTTCGTCACGTGTGTGACGTTCACGTTCGCGACATGCCTGTGGCTCGCGCGGTACCACGGATGGAAAGGCTCGCGCCACCCGAGCGGGAACCAGCCCACGGGCGGTCCGCTCGCCATGCTGACCGACCAGTGCGGTCCGCCGATGAATGCAACGAGCGCCGGCGCATAAATGGGCCGCCGCACGAACCGTCCTGGCGTCCATGCCCAGTGATTCCCCAGCCATACCCAGCGGCCGTAGTGGAAAGGCGCAAATCCCCATGGCGCATCGTCGACCCAGGTCCAGCCCCACGGCGATACCCAGAACCAGCGGCCATGACGGTAAGGCGCCCAACCCGGCGAAACGCGCGCCGGCGTCCATACCGGACCGTATTCGGGCACGGTCCGCCACGAGCCATGGTGATCGAGATCCTGGTAACCGGTCATCTGGGATGACACGTAACGCGTAGACGCTACGCTGTCCGCCCGCCGGTCGCGCTCGGCGCTCCACCGGTCGAACTCGTCCATCGACGCATGCGCAAGCTCGAACGCTGCTTGGCCGGTCGGCGATATCACCGCGATCTGATCAGCCGGCACCAGGAAGCGCCGCGCGGACGTGGCGACCTCGAGCTCGCCGAAATTCACCGCGACGCGCGTCGTACCCGACTGCGGATCGGCGGTGATCCGATAGCTTCCCGGCTGCCGTACCGCAACAGAGCCGGCAGACGTGAACACTTCTATGTAGTCGTCGGCGTCGAGCTCGCGCACGCGCAAAGCAACGATACCTTGCTCGAGCCGGAGCTCGACATGGCTGTCATCCAGGCGAACGATATCGAGCGCCGTCAGCGGGGCCAGGCGCACTGCGGTCGAGCCGACGTGAAGCTCGGCGCGCGCATCGCGGTCGGCCCACAGGCGGTCGCCTCCCGTCAACGGGCGATTCATCACGGCTTCGGACCAGTCGCGCGCATCGACTGCTGCGAAGGACACCGCGCCGGAGACGTAATTGAGCCTTCCGACCCGACCGGGCGGGTCGGCATAAGCCGGCGCTGCAGCCAAGAACGCAGTCAGGAGGAGAAGAGCGTTTAGGGTTTTGCGCATCGCATCACCTGAAAACCGATCGGTACCACATATGACCGTACTTTACGGCCGATTGATCCGGGCGGAGCGGTGGAATTACAAAGTCTTACAAACCGGAGCGCGCCGCAGGCCGCAGGGGACGCGTCACTGGTTCATCGCGGTCGCGAGCTTCCTGCGGAATTCGCTGACGAGCTCGCCCTGGTTACCGAGAAGCTCGAAAACCTTGAGCATGGTCTTACGGGCGACGTCGTCTCCATAGCGTCGGTCGGCGCGGACGGCTTCCAGGAGGTGCTCCAACGCTTCGCGGTAGGCTTTGCGGGCGACGTTCACGTGCGCGAGCTGGAGTCGTGCTTCCATATCGCTTGGGTTTTCCGCGAGGCGCTGCGTGAGCCGCTCTTCGGAAGGCGCTTCCGCCGCGCCCTGGGCGAGATCGAGCTTGGCTTTGAGGGCGCTTACCCGTTCGTCCATCTGCGTAAGCGGCGCGAGCTTCGCAATGATCCCGCGTGCCTCGTCGTATCTCCTGATCTCGGTCAGCAGCGCAGCCCGTGCGATCTGCACTTCTTCGTTCGCGGGTTCCAACTCGCTTGATTGGGCGAGCAGCTCCAGCGGCCGCGTCGCGTCGTGCGTCTGCGCGTAGAGGCTGAAGGCCTCGGTAAGCAGTTCCTGCGCAGGAGTGGGGAAGAGCCGGTCGAGGAATTCGCGCACGGCTCTTTCGGGCAGAGCGCCCGTGAACTCGTCGACGACGCGTCCGTCAGAGAACGCCTTTACGCTCGGAATGCCGCGCACGCCGTAGCGTGCCGAGAGCTCCGGGTTTTCATCGGAATTCACTTTTGCCAGGATGAAGCGCCCGTCGTACTCCGCGGCGAGCTTCTCCAGGATCGGCGTCAGCGCGCGGCATGGCGCGCACCACGGAGCCCAGAAGTCGACGACAACAGGTGTCTTTTTAGAACCTTCGATGACGACCGGCTCGAAGGTCCTGGCGTCGACTTCGACGATATGCATTCGGCCTCCTCGGCCTTCTCAGATCTTGCGTGCGAGATCGGCCGCCTTGCCGATGTAAGTCGCAGGTGTGAGCGACAACAGGCGCTTGCGTTCCGCTTCGGGAATTTGTGACAAACCGTTGATGAAGCCGTGCAAAGCCTCGCGGGTCATGCCGTGACGGCCGCGCGTCAAATCCTTCAGCTGCTCGTATGCGCCGGTGACGCCGTAGCGGCGCATCACGGTCTGTATCGGCTCCGCGAGGACTTCCCAGCTCTCGTCGAGATCGTCGGCCAGGCGCTGGCGGTTTGCGTCGAGCTTGTCCAGGCCGCGGAGGCACGCATCGTAAGCGAGCAGGGTATGGCCGAGCGCGACGCCGACGTTCCGCAGCACGGTCGAGTCGGTGAGATCGCGCTGCCAGCGCGAAACCGGCAGCTTCTCGCTCATGTGCCTCAGCAGCGCATTCGCAATTCCGAGATTGCCTTCCGAATTCTCGAAATCGATCGGGTTCACTTTGTGCGGCATCGTCGAGGAGCCGACCTCGCCCGCCTTGAGCTTTTGGCGGAAATAGCCGAGCGAGATATAACCCCAGACATCGCGATCGAAATCAAGAAGGATCGTGTTCGCGCGCGCGAACGCGTCGAAAAGCTCGGCGAGCGCGTCGTGAGGCTCGATCTGGATCGTGTACGGGTTCTGCTCGAGACCCAGGCGGTTCAGCACCTCTCGCGAAAGGCGCTCCCAGTCGACATCCGGATACGCCGCGAGATGCGCATTGTAGTTACCGACCGCGCCGTTCATCTTCGCGAGCAGCGTGACACCTGTGAGCCGTTCGCGGGCCCGCTTCAGACGCGACACGACGTTCGCCATTTCCTTGCCGAGCGTCGTCGGTGAGGCGGGCTGACCGTGTGTCCGCGCGAGCATCGAGGCGTCGGCGAGCTCGTGCGCAAGCGCGGTCGCCTTCGCGATGATCCTGTCGAGCATCGGCAGCATCACCTCGTCGCGCGCGCGCTTCACCATGAGCGCATGGCACACGTTGTTCACGTCTTCGGAGGTGCACGCGAAATGGATGAATTCCGCGACCCGCGAGACTTCCTGGTTGTCGGACAGGCGCTCTTTCAGGAAATACTCGACCGCTTTGACATCGTGATTCGTGGTGCTTTCGATTTCCTTCACGCGTGCGCCGTCGGTTTCACTGAAGCTCGAGACGAGCGCGTCGAGGCGTGCGAGCGTGGCCAAAGAGAAAGGCGCGACCTCGCGCACGGCGGGTTCGGCGGCGAGCGCCTTCAACCATTCCACTTCGACGAGCACGCGGAAGCGAATGAGCGCATGCTCGCTGAAAAGGTCGCGCAGCGGAGCGACTTTGGCTGCGTAACGGCCGTCGAGGGGCGAAAGAGCGGTGAGCGGACTGAAAGGCACGGTCGGCCAGCTATACTAAGCAAAGGAAAACCTTCCGATTTTAACATGCACGCCGCCTCCGCCATGACGACACCTGCCGCACGCACCCTTGCCGAATTCGCAGTCGGATTGCACTACGAAAGAATACCGAACGAGGTCATCCAGCGCGCCAAGACCTGCATCATCGACACCATCGGCGCAATGACTTTCGGTGCGCCCCTTCCCTGGAGCCGCATCATGATCGAATACGTGCAGCGCACGAGCCTGCCCGGCAAAGGTTCGATCGTCGGGACGACTCACAAGGTGCGCGGACAAATGGCGGCACTCGCGAACGGCGTGCTTGCGCATTCATTCGAGCTGGACAGTCTCTGTCAGCCCGGCGTGGGCGTGCATCCGGGCGCGTCGCTCACGGCGCCGGGCATTCCGGTCGCGCAGGCGCAAGGCCGAAGCGGCAAGGAGCTTCTTACTGCGTTCGTCGCCGGTTTCGAAGTGATGTATCGAATCGGCGACGCGACGTGCCATTCCAGCGAATCGATCGGCTTTCACAACCCCGGTTTGACGGGCGTATTCGGGGGCGCAGTCATCGCCGGTCTGCTGATGAAGCTCGACTCCGACCGCATGACCAATGCGCTGGGGATCGCCGGCTCGCTCTGCTCGGGGCTGCTCGAGTTTTCACGTTCGGGCGGCGGCATGGTGAAGCGCATGCATCTCGGGCGCGCGGCTGAAGGCGGAGCGCTGGCAGCTACGTTGGCGCGTGAAGGCTTCACGGGACCGCCGACCGTGCTCGAGGGGCACTACGGCTTTCTCGCGGCGTTCGCGAAGGAGCGCGACCCCGCGCGTCTCACGAAAGGCCTCGGCGAAGAGTGGCACACGCTCAAGACCATGCTGAAACGCTACGCGTGCCACATTACCGCTCACGTACCCGTCACCGCTGCGCTGGAGCTCAAAGCGAAGCACGGCATTCGCGGCGCCGATGTCGCGGCCGTCACCATTGCGGCGGACGAGAAAGTACAGAGCCACCACAACATCACGGAGCCGCGCGACACGATGATGTGCCAGTACAGCGTACCGTTCTGCGTAGCGCTCGCGCTGCATCGGGATCCGGAAGACCCGCGCGTTTTCGGAGAAGACACATTGAACGATGCATCGATCCGCGAAGTTTGCCGCAACACGACGGTCACGAAGATTCCGGCCGCCAAAGCGCGTCACCGCTATTCGACCGTGCTCACGATTCGCCTCAAGGACGGCCGCGAGCTCTCGACGGAAGCGCACGACTTCGAAGGCATGCCTTCGCGGCCGCTCCGGCCCGAGCAGCTGCGGGCCAAATTTCTGAAGCTCACCGCGGATACGAAAGCGATGAACCCGGAGGCCGTGCTCGCACGCCTCGAAAAACTCGAGGACCAGGAGAGCGTTACGCCGATCCTGGATTAGCCTCTCGAAAGCTCCGCAAAATTTCCGCTGCAGATCCGCAACGCACGCTCACCGACTGGGCGCTTCTCATCGCGCTCGTCGCCATGTGGGGCTCGTCGTTCATGTTCAACAAGATCGGCGTGGCGACGGTTCCGCCGCTCACGCTTGTCGCGGGGCGTCTGACGCTAGGCACGATCACGCTGCTCGTGCTCCTGTATGCAAAAGGGCTGCGGCTGCCGCCGCCCGGGAAGATGTGGGTCGCGTATGGCGTGCTCGGCGTCGTCGGTAACGCGCTTCCCTTTTTCCTGATCACATGGGGTCAGCAGGTGGTCGACAGCGCGCTCGCAGGCATCCTCATGGCGGCGATGCCGCTGGTGACGCTAGTGCTCGCTCATTTTCTCGTTCAGGGCGAGCGCATGACGGGCGCGCGCGTGACGGGGTTCGCGCTGGGCTTCGTCGGGATCGTATTTCTGATGGGGCCTGCTGCGGCGGAAGGGCTGGGCGGGGCCGCGCTGCAGGTGATTTCGCAGCTTTCGATTCTCGGCGGTGCGCTGTGTTATTCGGCGAACAGCGTGATGGCGCGACTTCTCGTGAAAAGCGATTTCCTCGTCGCCGCAACGGCGACTTTGCTCGTCTCCGCGATTCTGGTGCTGCCGCTCGCAGTGGTTATGGACGAGCCCTGGAAACTGCAACCGAGCGGGTCTTCGGTCGCCGCCATCGCCTGGCTGGGCGTTGGCCCCACTGCGATCGCGACCATACTGTACTTCCGGCTGATCAGTTCCGCCGGCCCCACTTTCATGTCTCTCGTGAACTACCTCAGTCCCGCCATCGCCGTATTTCTCGGCGTGACGCTGCTCGGCGAGCACCCGGGGGTCAACGCGTATGCGGGCCTCGTCCTGATACTCACGGGCGTCGCGCTGAGCCAGTGGCGGCGCTAGGGCTCCTTACCTTTAGCCACTTGAAAAATCGCGGATTCGCCCAACGTGAGAAAGGCGGGCACCGCTATTGCTATTGAGCGGGTAGGCAGCCACAACGTGCCGATCGCGAGAAAGGACGCTTTGAAATGAACGTCATTTACAACAGCGACAACTATTACGTCGTCGAGTACCCCGGGCAGCACGGGTACGAGCTCGTCGACAAGCATGCGGCGCGTGGCACATACCTGAGCGGCGACGCCGCGGACAAATTCCTCGAGTCGATGAAGATCGCGATCGCGGAAGACGCGTCGGCAGAGAACGTCGACGAATTCCTCGATAAGCTCGACGTGCTGTTCAACCTGCCGGTGGTGTTTCACTGATGCGCGCGTGCGCGCGCGGAGCGGCGCACGATCGGATCACCCTCAGTCCAGCTGAATCTTCGCGAACTTCGCCACTTTCGCCCATTTCGCGGCTTCGGTCCTGATGAAAGCGGCAAACTCTGCCGGGGAGTTCCCGCCCGCGAGCGCGCCGTTCTTGAGCAGCTGCTCCCTGCCGGCGGGCGAGCGAAGCTCGGCTACGACCGGGGCGTGAATTCTGTTCACGATCTCCTGCGGCGTCCCCGCGGGCATGACGACGCCGTTCCACGATCCGCCGTCAAAGCCTTTGACGCCGCTTTCTTCGACGCTCGGGAGCTCCGGCATCGCGGGAAAGCGCTCGCGCGTGGAGACGGCAACCGCTTTGAGACGGCCGTTTCTTACGTGCGGGATGACGCCGATCGCGGTGTTGAATGCGAGCTGCACCTGGCCCGAGATCTGATCGAGCACCGCAGGTGCCTGTCCTTTATAGGGCACGTGCACGACGTCGATCGAGGTCAGGGACTTCAGCATTTCCATGAGCATGTGCGGACTCGTGCCGTTACCCGTCGAGGCGTAGGACATCTGGCCAGGCCTGGACTTCGCCAGAGCGACGAGGTCCTTCACCGTTTTCACGGGCAGCGCCGGATGCACGGTGAGCATGCTCGGTAGCTGGGCGGCGAGGGTGACGTGCGCAAAATCCTTCACGGGATCGAAAGGCAGCTTGCGATAAATTGCCGGCGCAATGCTTTGCGCAACCGTCATGATGCAGACGACCGAGCCGTCCGGCGGCGACTTCGCACAGACTTCCATTCCGATGTTTCCACCCGCGCCGGCGCGGTTGTCGGGCACGAACTGCACGCCGTACGTTTTGGTGAGTATGTCGGCCACCATGCGGCCGATGATGTCGGTCGGGCCGCCCGGCGGAAACGGTATGAGGACGCGCACCGGCTTGGAGGGATACTGCTGAGCGTGCGCCGGGAGGCATGCGGTGGCTGCGAGCAAGGCAGCGCTGAGGAGAAGTGTATGCGACGTCATGATGGGCCCTCTGTCGTAAAAAAATGCGAACGCAATGATCCCACATAGAGACGCATCGGATGCCAGCGAAAAACTACGACTTACACGGTAACGCGCCGGACAGGTGCGATGTCGCGCTGCTGCTGGTCGACGTCATCAACGACCTCGAATTCGCGAACGGAAAGCAGTTGCTGAAGCCGGCGCTGCCCGCGGCGCGGCACATCGCCGCGTTGAAGCAACGCGCGCGCGACGCGCGAATACCCGTCATCTATGCGAACGACAATTTCGGCCGCTGGCGCTCCGATTTCAACGAGGTCGTGGAACACTGCCTCCGGGACGATGTGACCGGACGTCCGATCGTCGAGCTCCTGGCGCCGCAGCGTGAAGACTATTTCGTGCTGAAACCGAAGCACTCGGCGTTTTTCGCAACCGTGCTCCAGACGCTGCTCGAATACCTCAAGGCCAAACGCCTGATCCTCGCGGGATTCGCCGGGGATGTGTGCGTCCTCATCACGGCAGCGGATGCTTACCTGCGCGACTTCGAAATCTACGTTCCTCGCGACTGCACCGCGTCGGCTTCGGAGGTGGAGAACCGCAAAGCGCTGCAGTACATGGCGCGCGTGCTGCACGCGGACACAACGCCGTCGGGCAAGCTCGATTTGCGGAAGCTGGCCGGCCGCTCGAAACACGGCGCGAAAACCCGCCGCGCTGGCTGAGAAGTCCGTACGTGGAGCGGCCTCAGGGCCGATAACCGATCGCGCGGGAGATCTGCTCGGCCGTGCTGCGCACCGTTCGCGCCCATTCCTTGTTCAGGCGATCGGAAGGCGCGGAGACGGAGAGCCCGGCGACCACGCGTCCTTCGTCGTTGTAGATCGCCGCGCCGATACAGGACACGCCTTTTTCGGCTTCCTCGTTGTCGAACGCGTAACCCTGTCCGCGGATCCGCTCGAGCTCGCGGGCGAGCGCTTCGCCATCCGTGAGCGTGTTGTCCGTGTAGCGCCGCAGCCCGCTGCGCTTCACGTACTCGGTCCAGCTCCCGGCGCCGTCGTACGCAAGAAACACCTTGCCGACGGCCGTGACGTGCAGCGGCGCACGTGTACCGATGATCTGCACCACGCGCATCATCGAGCCGCCCGGCGCGGTGCGCTCGATGTACACCACCTCGTCGTTCTGACGAACGCTCAGATTGACCGTTTCGCCAAGCTCCTGATGCAGCGTCTGCATGTACGGCAGCGCTTGCTGTCGCACGCTGATTCGCGATTTGACGAGATTGCCGAGCTCGAGCAGGCGTATGCCGAGACGGTACGTTCCGGGTTCGATACGATCGACGAGACGGCTTTCCACCATCACGCTCAAGATCCGGTGAGCCGTCGAAGGATGCAGACCCGTCTCGGTGGCAAGCAGCTTCAGATTGACCGGCGACGTGTGCTCCGCAAGCGCATCGAGCAGCGTCATCATCCGCTCGATGACCTGTATAGAAGACTTGGCTTCGTTCGCGGCCATGTGGCCATCCAGCCGAGGCGGGGTGAATCGCCAGATTTTATAATATGCAATCCGAAGGCACAACGAGCCGCATCGGTGGACCGGCGCGCGCTGGCCTGCGTGGCGAAGCAGTACACTAGTGCCCATGCATGAACAGGGCGGAACGAAGTCGGCGGCGGGAAGACAACGGAACGAGGCCGGCAGCGCGCCGCGCAATTACATGACCCCGCAAGGGTACGCACGGCTGAAGAGCGAGCTCAAGCAACTGCTCGATGCCGAGCGCCCGGAGATCGTGAAAGTCATCGCGTGGGCTGCGTCGAACGGCGACCGTTCCGAAAACGGTGACTATATTTACGGCAAGAGACGGTTGCGCGATATCGATCGCCGCATCCGCTATCTCACGAAGCGTCTCGAATCCGCCGTCGTTGTCGATCCGGCAGCGCGCGGTGATATCGACCAGGTCTATTTCGGCGCGACCGTGACTTACGCGACAGGCTCCGGCGATGAGCGCACCATCAGTATCGTTGGCATCGACGAAGTCGACGCCGGCCGCGGCCGTGTGAGCTGGATTTCGCCGATTGCGAAAGCGTTGCTGCGGAAGCAGGCGGGGGACAGAGTGAGGCTCGCGACGCCCGCCGGCACAGAAGAGATCGAAGTGCTCGATGTGTCGTACGAGCCGCTGCTCTGACTCCTCCCGTTACCTTTACTCGTAACTCGTCACCCGTTCTGTCAGACATGCCGCTTTCCTTCTTCACCGCCGCTCTCGCTTCGTGGCGCGCCGCGTACAGCGAAGTGCCGGGCGTATCGCTGCCGCCAGAGGCAGCCGATGCGGTGGTCCGCCTCAGTATCAAAGCGGTGGAAGACGCACGCACTGCCGACACGCTAGGCGCGGAACGTGAAGGCACGGGGATCGTGATCGACGGCAAGCGCGGCCTGATTCTCACGATCGGTTATCTCGTCCTGGAGGCGGCCTCGATACTCGTGATGACGCGCGACGGGCGCATCTATCCGGCCACTGTCGCGGGCTTCGATCACGGCAGCGGATTCGGACTCGTGCGCGCGCTTTCGGGCGTCGCATCGGCTGCAGTGGACCTGGGGGATTCGGGATCGGTGCGAGAGCTCCAGACGGTGAGCGTGGCGGCGCACGGCGGAGCCGGCGGCACTTCGACTGCAGCGGTCGTGGCCCGACGGCGCTTTACCGGCTGGTGGGAGTACATGATCGACGACGCGATTTTCACGTCGCCGCCGCGTTATGAGCATAGCGGCGCCGGTTTGCTCGACGAACGCGGCCGGCTCGTGGGCATTGCGTCGCTATGGGTGAGCGACGCGCTCGAAACGGGCGCTGCGTTTCCGGGCAACATGTTCGTGCCGGTCGATCTGCTCAAGCCCCTGCTCGAGGATCTCGTCGCAACCGGACGGCGCCGGGGGCCTGCACGACCGTGGCTTGGCGTCTATTCGGAGCAGCATGAAGGCCACGTGTTCGTCTCGCGCGCGCTTCCCGATTCGCCCGCGGAGCGCGCGGGCCTGAAGCGCGGCGACGTCATCCTCGGCGTGGCCGGTCAGTCGATCGGCGGCCAGAGCGATTTCTATCGCAAGCTCTGGTCGTGCGGTGAGGCAGGGTGCGACGTCGCGCTGCATGTGCTCCACGACAAAGCGGTGAAGCAGATCGTCGTGAGGACCGCCGACCGCATGGAGTACCTGCGGCCCTGGCGGGTCATGTAACTACTGTGGCGTGATGCCTACGGTCTGCACGACCTGCCTGTAACGCGCCGCGTCCTTTTTTATCCGCGCCAGGAACTCCGCCGGCGGCATGCCGATCGTTTCCGCACCGCCCACGACCGCGTAGCGTTCTTTTACGTCGGGCTGTTTCAGCGCTTCGACGGTCTCGCGATAGAGCCGGTCGACGATCGCTTTCGGCACGCCTTTGGGTGCGAACATGCCGACCCAGATGGATGCGTCTACGCCTTTCAGCCCCGCGTCTCCCGCCGAGGACCATTCCGATGTCTGCGGCGTGCGCTTGGCCGTGCTGGTGCTGATCACGCGAACGCGCGGCGGCTTGAGGAAAGGCGTGACGCCGGGAAGCCCCGCGACGGTGAGTACCACTTCGCCTGTGGCCACGGCGGCCACCGCAGGCGCGCCGCCTTTGTATGGAATGTGATTCAGCTTGATACCGGCAGCGGATGCGAGCCACTCCGTCGCCAGATGATTGACGGAGCCGTTGCCCGGCGAGCCGTAGCTCAGCTGCCCGGGTTTCGCTTTGGCAGCGGCGATGAGGTCTTTCCAGCTCTGCATGGGAGACTGGTTGCCGACCACGACGAGCATCGGTGCATCGCTCACCATGGTGATCGGCGTGAAGTCGCGCTCGAGATCGTAGGGCACGTCTTTGAACACGGCGGGGTTCACTGCGAATTCCCCGGTGTGTGCCATGAGCAGCGTGTATCCATCCGGCGCGCCGCGTGCGGCGGTCTGAACGGCGATAAATCCGTTGCCGCCGGGTCGGTTGTCCACGACGAATTGCCATCCCAGTCGCTCGGTGAGCTTGTTCGTAAGAATGCGTGTCGATGTATCGACGACACCCCCGGGTGCGAAAGGCACGAGCATGCGTATGGGACGCTCGGGATATTGTGGTGCCGCGGGCGGTGACGCAGCAATCGCCGCTGCGCAGGAGAGCGACAGGGCGAGTGCAATCGTCCTTCTGGCGAAAGCCAGAACCCATTTTCGAAGATAGCGTGAAAAATGGATGCCGGCGTACGCCAGCATGACGCGGGACCTGATCCGACGCGAGCTAATCATCTCTCCTCCTTGGTTCTTCTCGACTCGTCACTTCGCCACGGTCACAGCACGTCCTTCCACTTCTCCCGCACCTTCTCCTGCAGCTCTTTGCTCGCTTCCGCGACAGGCGGAAAGTTCGCGAGGTGCTCGAAAGGTCGGCAGGCGTCGACGATCGCCTTCGAGCTGAACGGCGCTTGGTACGGATACGCGATGAACATCGGATCGTTCTTCGAGCCCATGCCGCGTTTGATGATGTCGATGTCGATTTCCGGATCCGTACGCGTGGCGACCGCCCACATCACTTCCTGAAGGTTCGACGGGTCGATGTCTTCGTCGACGACGACGGAATAGCGCGACATGTACGCAGCGACACCGCACTGGTTCAGGATATGTCCAGCCTGCCTGGCATGACCGGCGTAACGCTGCCGGATGGAAACGACGTTGAACATGCGCGCGCCACCGATCTCGTGTGCCCACACGCTTTTTACGTCGGGCACGCCGGCAGCGGCGAGCGCGTCGAACAGGAGCGCCGAGCGCATGACCGCTTTCGAGTACGAATAATCGTTCGGCGGTTTCGCCGGCGGACTGCCGACGAGGATCGGATCGCGGCGGTAGTAGATACGCTTGACTTCAACGGCGGGCGCCGTGCCGGCTTTTCCGGGATAGTAGCCATGGAATTCGCCGAAGGGGCCTTCGGGGCGCTCGTCGCCGGGCTGCACATAGCCCTCGAGCACGATCTCCGCCGAGGCGGGGAACGGCAGGCCCGTCAACTCGCCGCGCAGCACCGACACGGGCTCGCCGAGTATCGCGCCGATGTAGTTGTACTCGCACATGCCGAACGGCACTTCGAGGCCGGAGATGAGATAGCCCAGCGGGTCCGCGCCAAGCACGATCACCACCGGGAAGGGCTTTCCGGCTTTCACGTGCTTGTCGTACTGGATCGCGCCGTGCTTCCCCGGCACCATGTCGAGACCGACCGAGCGCCGGTCGTGAATCATCACCCGGTACGTGCCGACGTTGACCCAGTCGCTGTCGATGTCTTTCGTGACGACGGAGCAGCCGGTGCCGATATAACGGCCGCCATCGAGCTCGTGCCAGAGCGGTGACGGAAACGTGTAGAGGTCGACCTCCTCGTCGCGCTGGATGTTTTCGAGCACGGGTCCGGTCTGCGCCAGTACCGGATCGTATCGCGGCGCTTCCGCCTGCCATGTGCGCGGACGCCCGCGCAGCTTCTGGACGAGCGCATGGTGACTTGTCTCGACGCCGAGCCTCAGGATCGATGAAAGCCGCGCGGGGCTGCTCGTGCTGCACGTGAGCACCCGGAATCCTTCGGGGTAACCCGCGACGCGATCGAAAAGCAGCGCGGGATTGTTTTCTTTCTTGACGTTGAGCTCGCTCAACGCGCCGAGCTCGAGGTTCCAGTCCGCGCCATGGACGTCTTTCAGCTCTCCGAGCTTTCGCACTTCGTCGAGCCATGCACGGAGATCGAGCGGATTGGAGGTGGCGCGCGTGACGCCGTCCTCTCGTTTCATGCGTTCCTCCGTTTGCTCGCCGCGAGCTTCACCGCGGCGACGATTTCCGGATACGCGGCGCAGCGGCAGAGGTTGCCCGAAAGATAGTGCCGGATGTCCGCGTCGCTCGGGTCGGGATTTTCATCGAGCAGCTGACGGCTCATCAGCACGAAACCCGGCGTGCAGAAACCGCACTGAAACGCGCCGCATTCGACGAAAGCCTGCTGAACTGCGTCGAGCTCGCCCGTCGGCGAGTGCTCGACCGTGGTTATCTCTGCGCCGTCGATGAGCGCCGCGAGATAGAGGCATCCCGAGACGGCGCGTCCGTTCACGAGCACGGTGCAGCAGCCGCAGAGGCCCTGGCCGCAGCTTTCGCGTGCTCCGAACAGCCCGAATCGCTGCAGCAGCTCGACGAGGTTGTGGTGCGGCGCGACCTCGGCCGAGACCGGCTCGCCGTTCAGTTGGAACCGTATCGTTCGGGGCGCAGCGCTCATTCTTCCTCCAGCGGTTCGCCGCGTGCCGCGCACATCGCGCGGTAGACGGCCTCCGGCGTGAGCGGGAGCGTCGTCAAACGCACGCCGACGGCATCGTGTATCGCATTCGCAACAGCGGGCGTCACCCCGAACGTGCCGCTTTCGCCGACGCCCTTGGCGCCAAACGGGCCTTCGTGCTCGCGCGACTCGACCGCTTCATTCTCGAGCGCGGCCGGAATGTCGCGGATTCCGGGGATTTTGTAATCGGCAAGCGAAGCGTTGGTGACCTGCCCGGCATCGAAAGTCATCTGCTCGAACATGGTGAAGCCGAGCTGCATGATCGCCGCGCCCGAAAGCTGCGTCTCGACGATTTGCGGATTGATCGGCTGTCCGACGTCGGCCACGTTCACGAGACGCGTGAGTTTCACGTGACCCGTTTCCGTGTCGACTTCTACTTCGACGCCCGTGCCCCCGATCATCCAGAACGGCGTCACCCGCGGTGATTGCCCCGTATCGTGGTCCGTCGGCACGTAGCCCGGAATGAAATCCCCGACGCCGACGATGTTGCCCGCCTGCATTCCGTATTTTTTGCGAAAGAGCTCGGAGATAGGCGTCGTTTCTGCAGAGACGCCGAGCTCGCCCGCCAGCGCAACGAGCTTGTCGCGCGCGTCCTCCGACGCGCGGCGTACCGCGTTCCCCATGTGGAATGTCGAACGCGAGCCGAGCGTCGCCATATCGTAGGGTGTCACGTCGGTATCCGGGTGGATGACTTTGATGCGTTCGAACGGAATGTCGAGCACTTCCGCTGCGATCTGTGCCATCGCGGTGTCCGAGCCCTGTCCCATGTCCACCGTGCTGCAGTAGACGCCGCAGCTTCCGTCGGCATAGACGTTCACGATGGCGACCGAAGTAGTCGGCGCGATGCTCGCCTTGATACCGATCGCGATGCCGCGGCCGCGCCTGATCGTGCCGCTGCCCCGGTCGAAAGGTTTGTCCCAGCTCATCCGGGTCGCGAGCCGCTCGAGCACGCGGTCGATCGCAGCATCCTTCATCAGTGTGCCCGTCGCCTGCGGCCGCCCGTTGCGAAGCAGATTGCGACGACGGAACTCGACCGGATCGATCTTGAGCTCGCGCGCAAGCATGTCCGTGTGGCTTTCGTACGCCCAGACGAGCTGCGGTATGCCGAAACCGCGTAGCGCACCCGCGGGCGGCAGGTTCGTATAGAGGGCGTACGAATCGATGCTCACGTTCTCGATATCGTACGGGCCGGCCGCCGTGAATCCGGATTTTTGCGTCACGCGCGGCCCGATGTCCGCATACGCGCCGCCGTTCCACAACACTTCGCATTGACGCGCCGTGATGCGTCCGTCTTCAGTGACTGCGCTCTTGATACGCAGATGCGCCGCGTGACGGGTGATGGTATAGAACTGCTCTTCCATCGTCCCGGCGATTTTCACCGGCCGGCGCGTGACGAGCGCGGCTGCGACGGCGAGCGCTTCGAGCTTGATATAGAGTTTCGCGCCGAATCCGCCGCCCAGGTAGGGCACTTTCACGCGCACGCGGTTCTCGGGCCAGTTGAGGAGCCGCGCTATTTCGATGCGGACGAACGAAACGCTCTGACTGGCGGTATGGATCGTGATCGTGTCTTCGCCCGGCTCGGCGATCGAGACGAAAGGCTCGAGCGGCAGGTGGAGCACCTGCTGCGTACGGAACGTGTGCTCGAAAACACGATCGGCGCCTTTGAAGGCGGCTTCCGTGTCGCCCCGGCGAAGGCGGTAGTCGAGCGCGATATTGGTATTGCTGCGGCCTTCGAGGTGCTTCAGGTCCGGAAACGTTCCGGCGGGCTTCAGCACCTCGTGGACGATCGCTTCGGAGGTCATCGCTTCGACTTCGTCGAAGACCGCGGGAAGCTCGTCGTAGTCGGCGACGATCTGCTGCGCGGCTTCTTCCGCGACGTGCGGGTCGGACGCGAGCACGAGTGCGACGGGCTCGCCCACATGCCGCACCTTGTCGATCGCGAGTATGGGCTGATCGTGAAAAGCCGGTCCGTAGTGAGGGTTCGGGATCACGCGGCAAACGTCTTCGGCAGTGATGACCGCGTGCACGCCGGGCATCGCTCTCGCGGCGCTTACGTCTATTCCGCGAATGCGCGCGTGGGCGACCGTGCTTCGAAAGATCTTGCCGTACAGCATTGCCGGCAACCGCATGTTGTGGACGTACTCGGCGCGTCCGCTCACTTTGGAGCGGGCTTCGATGCGCGGATGGGACCGCCCGATCTGCGACCCGGAAGTTGTCTTCGTGTTCATGACTATGCCCTTCGAGAAGCTCAGGACAGAGCCTGCGCTACGGCGCGCGCGACGTAAACGCGCAAAAGCTGTCGCTTGTAGCCGGCGGACCCGCGCACGCCGGATATCACGTTCGCTTCCTCCGCCGCGGCGTTACCCGCACGCTTGAGCAATGCCGCATCGATCGTGTTTCCGCGAAGGAGCGCTTCCACCTCGTTCAGGCGCGTCGGTTTTTCGGTTGCGGCGCTCACGACGACACGCGCGTCGCCTACGCGCTGTCCGTCCGGATCGATGACAACAGCAATGCCGAGCGCCGGCCAGTCGTCTGCCGATCGCGCGGTGCACTTGAGATACACGCCCCGGCGATTGGGTTGGATGGGTATTCGGACCTGCGTAATCAGCTCGGCGCTGTCGAGCGAGGTTTCGTAATAGCCTTTGAACAGCTCTTCCGCCGGGATCGTGCGCTCGCCTGCGAGCGTTGCGGTCGTGAGGCGCGCGCCCAGCGCGATCAGCACCGGCGGCAAATCCATGTGCGGATCCGCATGTGCGAGATGGCCCCCGAGCGTTGCAACATTGCGTACCCGCACGTTCGAGAGCGTGACGAGCGTCTGCGCGACGACGGGCAATTCCCGCCTGACGACGGCCGAGCGCTCGAGCGTACTCAGTGTCGCGAGCGCGCCTATGCGGATCTCGTTACCGGACGCTTCGATCTGCGAGTATTCGCGCGGAAGGCGTCGCAGGCTCACGAGCCGCGTCGGCCGGAAGACGCCCGCTTTCATCATCAGCATGAGCGCGGTTCCGCCGGCGAGCGGACGCACGGCAGGATCGTCCTGATCGAGGTATTCGAGCGCCTCGCGAAGCGAATGGGGTTCCTGCAGCTCGAACGGACTCATTGCGCCTCCGCAGGCGCGGCTTCCTCGAAAGCCGCGCGGAGGCGCGCGAAGAACTGTTTCTCCATCTGTTTTGCTTTGGACTTGAGCACTGGTTGTCCGACCGCGCCGAGCTTGCCCGTGAGCGCCGTATCGATCTCGTAGTGTACGAGCGTCGCATCGTCGAGCTCGGTAAGCGTCGTGCGCGAAGTCGCCGTAAGGCGCCCCACGACGCCGAGCGGCGTGCCTTCGACTTTTGCTTCGAGCGTTTGAGGGGGTTCGATACGGGTCAGCTCGACCACGACCTTGAACTTGAATTGCAGATACGCGACTTTGGTTTCCAGCACCGCGTCGTAGTGTGTCCCGTTGATTTCGGTCAAATCCCGTATGCCTTCGATGCACGACGCGAAGAATTGTGGATCGCGAAGCGCCTCGAAAATCCTGGCCCGGGGCGCTTTGATAGTGATTTCACCGGAGAGCTTCATGGGCATCGGAGTTTACCGCGTTACGAGTCGCGACGGACGGACGCCTCAGCGTGTAAGCTTGGCGAATATGCGCGTCGGCCTCTTCGTCACGTGTCTGGTAGATCTGATGCGTCCGCGCATCGGCTTCGCCGCGCTCGAGCTGCTGGAGGCCGCCGGGTGCGACGTCGTCGTCCCCTCGACGCAAACGTGTTGCGGCCAGCCGGGGTACAACTCGGGCGACCGCGGATCGGCGCTCGCACTTGCAAGGAAAGTCGTTGCCGAATTCGCCGACTGCGAATATGTCGTTGCGCCGTCCGGCTCTTGTGCGGGCATGATACGGACGCACTATCCGGACCTCTTCCGCGATGCACCCGAAGAGCTCGAAAAAGCGATGGCGCTCTGCTCGAAAACCTACGAGCTTACCGATTTCCTGGTGAATGTCGCAAAGCTCGAGCGAGTAAAGGCAGCATTGGATGTCCGCGTGACGTACCACGATTCGTGCTCGGGTTTGCGCGAGCTGGGCGTGAAAGCACAGCCGCGCGCGTTGCTGGCGAAAGTGGCGGGCCTGAAGATCGTTGAAATGACCCAGCCGGAACAGTGCTGTGGTTTTGGCGGGACGTTCTCCGTGAAGTTCGGCGATATATCCACACACATCGTCGAACGTAAATGCGCTGACATCGTCGCGACCGGCGCCGATGCGGTGGTCCTCGGCGATCTCGGTTGCATGCTCAACATCGAAGGCAGGCTGCGGCGGAGGGGCAACGAAAAAACGAAAGTGCTGCACGTCGCGGAAGTGCTCACGGGCAGGACGGCGGAGGACAGTTGATCGATGAAAATTCTGGTAATGGGATCGGGCGGCGTCGGTGGCTTCTATGGCGGCCGCCTCGCACATGCGGGCTGCGATGTCACATTCGTCGCGCGGGGCGCGCATCTCGCGGCCATGCGTGAGAATGGCCTGCTGATCGAAAACGAAGCGCAAGGCAACATCCACGTGCCGCGCGTAAACGTCACGGACGATCCGGCGAGCGCCGGGCGTGCAGACTTCGTGATTATCGGCGTGAAGCTCCGGGACACCGAAGCGGCCGCGCGCGCGGTGAAACCTGCAGTCGGCCCGGATACAGGCGTCCTGTCTCTGCAAAATGGCGTCATCAAGGACGACATCATCCGGCGCGTCGTCGGTCCCGACAATCTCATGGGCGGCGTCGCGTACGTCGGGACATCGATCGCACGCCCGGGCGTCATTCGACAAGTCGGCACGCTGCAGCGACTTCTTTTCGGCGAGTACGACGGCCGCCGTTCGGCGCGCGCCGAGAAATTTCTCGACGCGCTGCTGAAAGCAGGCATCCAGGCCGAGCTTTCCACGGACATCCGCCGGACCTTGTGGGAGAAATACGTATTTCTGGTCGGGCTTTCCGGCAGCACAGCGACGATGCGACTGCCGATCGGGCCCATCCGCGAGAATCCGCAGACCCGCGCTTTTCTGCTCGATCTCATGAAAGAGACCGTCGCCGTCGGTCGTGCGCACGGCGTGGATCTGCCGGCCGATTACGCCGAGCAGCGTCTTCGATTTGCAGACAGTGTCGCGTACGACATGACCTCTTCACTGCATCATGACCTCGAGCGCGGCAATCCGCTCGAAGTCGAATGGCTCTCGGGCGGCGTGGTTCAGCTCGGAAAGGAAGTCGCCGTGCCGACACCGATGAACCGCGCAGTCTGGGACGTTCTGGCGCTGCACGCGAAAGGTAAACGAACGCCGTGATGGAGGTTCCTGACCTTCGGGTGAAGTCGATACGTGCGGTGCCCTTGATGGTGCCGCTCAATTACGTGCTCGGCACGAGCGCGGGTGCCGTGCGCTCGGCACCGCTGCTGCTCTTCGATCTCGAGACGCACGAAGCGGATCTCACCGCCGTGCGTGCGGCGAGAAACCACATACCTGACAATGTCGCGCTCATGGTCGATTACAACCAGGCGCTGAGCCTGCCGGAAGCAACGCGGCGCGGACGTGCATCGGACGGCGAGGACGTCTACTGGATCGAGGAGCCGGTCCGGCACGACGATTACGCGGGATGCGCCCGGATAAAGCGCGCGATTGAAATGGTGCGTAAGTTCGCGGCGAACTAGCGAAGTCATGCAGCTCACGTCCAATCGATTCAAGACGACCGCGCGCGCAAAGCTCGAAGACCGCAATCTTCAGATCGCGCTGGAGAAGCTGCAGACGAATTTCGTGAAAGGGCGTGCGCAGCGCGTAGCCGAGCTCGACAACTTCGAGGCGATCCGCGAGGCGGCTGCCGCGATTCGCGAGCGCGCGCTCGCGAACCTCGACGTCTATCTCGAGACATTCGAACGCAACGCGCAGGCCCGCGGCACGGTCGTGCACTGGGCGGAAACGACCGCGGACGTGAACCGCATCGTGTGCGATCTCGCGCGGCAATACGGCGTGCGCAAGGTCGTCAAATCGAAGTCGATGGTGAGCGAGGAATGCGCGCTCAACGACGCGCTCGAGGCGGCGGGGGTGGAAGTCGTCGAGACCGACCTGGGCGAATACATCCTGCAGCTCGCCAAAGAGCCGCCATCGCACATCGTCGCGCCGGTCGTGCACAAGACGCGCGACGAGGTCTCGGATCTTTTCGAAGCGAAGCATCGCCGGCCGCGCACGAGCGTCATTGCGGAGCTCACGCGAGAAGCGCGCGAGATGCTGAGGCCGCATTTCCTGTCGGCCGACATGGGTGTCAGCGGCGCGAACTTCATCGTGGCCGAGACGGGTTCCACGCTCATCGTGACGAACGAAGGCAACGGCCGCATGGTGACGAGCCTCCCGCGCGTGCACGTGGCAGTGACCGGCATCGAAAAAGTCGTCCCGACGCTTGAAGACGTGACCACGCTCCTGCGGCTGCTGCCGCGCCACGGCACCGGACAGATGATCACGAATTACATTTCGGTTACCACGGGACCCCGACGTGCCGAAGACATCGAAGGTCCTGAACATTTCCACGTGATTCTCGTCGATGGCGGACGGAGCAAGCTTCTCGGCACCGACATGCAGCCGATGTTGCGCTGCATACGCTGCGGCGCGTGTATGAACCACTGCCCGGTTTACCAGAGCGTCGGCGGCCATGCGTACGGCTGGGTCTATCCCGGCCCGATGGGATCGGTGCTCACGCCGACTTACGTGGGAATCGAGAATGCGCTCGATCTGCCGCACGCCTCGACGCTTTGCAATCAATGCGGCGTCGTATGCCCGGTTAAAATACCGTTGCCGGAGCTTCTCCGAAAATTGCGCGAGCAACAGTTCGCGCGAAAGCTGAGGCCATGGACCGAGCGCGCGGGTCTCGGAATCTGGGGCTGGGTCGCGCGCCGGCCGCGGCTCTATGCCTTCGCCTCGCGGATCGGCGCTCGCATGCTTCGCTGGATGGGCGGCGGCGAGGGACGCATACGCAAGCTTCCGGGAGCGAGCGGCTGGACCGGAGGGCGCGATTTACCCGCGCCGCAAGGAAGCACGTTTCGCGAGCTGTATCGAAAACATCGCAAGCATTAGCCGGCAGGAGAACGCATGAACAAACCAGCAGATACGAACATGGAAACCGTCGCTCTGTGGATCAACGGGCGCAAGCAAGCCGCAACGAGCACGCGCTCGGGCGACGTCACCAATCCCGCAACGGGCGCGGTCGCGCGCCAGGTGCCGTTTTGCAACGAAGCCGACATCGACGCGGCCGTTCAGGCGGCAAAAGCGGCGTTCCCCGGCTGGCGCAAAACGCCGGCGTTGCGCCGCGCGCGGGTGCTCATGCGCTACCGCGAGCTCATCGAGAAGAATAAGGAAGAGCTTGCGCGTCTCATCACCGACGAGCACGGCAAGACGCTCGTCGACGCTGCGGGCTCGGTGCAGCGCGGGCTCGAAGTCGTCGAGTTCGCGATGGGCATACCGCACCTGATCAAAGGCGAGCACAGCGAAGAAGTGGGCACGGACGTGGACACACATTCGCTGCGCGAGCCGCTGGGTGTCTGCGCCGGCATTACGCCATTCAACTTCCCTGCCATGGTGCCGCTCTGGATGTACCCGGTCGCGATCGCGTGCGGCAATACCTTCATTCTGAAACCCTCGGAGAAAGTGCCGTCCACGGCGATGCGGCTCGCGGAGCTTTTCAAGGAAGCAGGCCTTCCGGACGGTGTGCTCAATGTCGTGCACGGCGACAAGCAGGCGGTCGATGCATTGCTCGCGCATCCCGATATTCGCGCAGTGTCGTTCGTGGGCTCCACGCCAATCGCGAAATACATTTACGAGACTGGCGCGAAGCACGGCAAGCGCGTGCAGGCGCTCGGAGGCGCGAAAAACCACGCGGTCGTTTTGCCCGATGCGGATCTCGATTTCGCAGCCGATGCACTCATCGGCGCCGGCTATGGTTCGGCTGGCGAGCGCTGCATGGCGATCTCCGCGATCGTCGCCGTAGGCGATATAGCCGACGCGCTGGTGCAGAAACTTTCCGAACGCGCACAGAACCTGAAAATCGGTCCGGGCACGGGCAAAGACATGGACATGGGGCCGCTCGTCACGGCCGCGCATCGCCAAAAGGTGGCGGGCTACGTCGACAAAGGGCTCGCCGAAGGCGCGAAGCTCGTCCTCGATGGACGCAGTTTCAAGGCTACGGGCCACGAACAGGGGTTTTTCCTGGGGGCTTCGCTGTTCGACCACGTGAAGCCGGAGATGACGATCTACAAGGACGAGATCTTCGGACCCGTGCTTGGCGTGCTGCGTGTGAAGACGCTCGATGACGCGATCAAGCTCATCAACGCGAATCCTTATGCAAACGGCACCGCGGTATTCACCCGGTCGGGTGGGGCAGCGCGTAAATTCGAGCGCGAGATCGAAGTTGGCATGGTCGGCATCAACGTGCCGATCCCGGTGCCGATCGCGTTTTTCTCCTTCGGCGGCTGGCGTGGCTCGCTGTTCGGCGATACGCACGTGCACGGCACGGAAGGCGTGCGCTTCTATACGCGCGGCAAGGTAGTGACCACGCGCTGGCCGGATGCGGATGCGCTGCCGACGGGTTTTCATATGCCGACGCTGGGCTGAAGTGACGGGTGACGTGTGACGGCCACGACCCCCAGAGACAGGATGCTCGCGCTCATCCGGGAGCGGCAGGGCAAGCCGCCGGCTCCGCAGCCTCGCGAAATCGAAGCCGTCCGCGCTCACCTGTCGGCGCACACGCTCAACCCCGTTCCGCGAGATGGCTGGGCGCCGCTCGCGCGCTTTCGCGAGCGCGCGCTGTCACTTGCCTCGACGCTGGATGACGTCGCGCAAAGGACGGATGTACCGGCGCACGTCGCCGCTTATCTGAAAGAGCATGGGCTGACGCTGCGCGCGGTGTGCTGGCGCGAGCTACTCGAGCTCGACTGGCAGGCGAGCGGCATCGGAGTCGAAGCACGAGCCGGGCGCAGCGACGACCTCGTCGGCATTACCGGTGCTTACTGCGCGATCGCGGAAACCGGGACGCTCGTGACGCTGTCCGGGCCGGACACGCCGCCGAGCGTGAGCCTGCTGCCCGAAACTCACATTGCCGTGATGGATGCCGCCCGTGTCGTGCCGACGATGGAGGACGCGTGGCAGCTCATGCGCGTGGAGCTCGGCAGCCTGCCGCGGGCCGTCAATTTCATTTCGGGGCCGTCGCGGACTGCCGATATCGAGCAGACGGTCACTTTGGGCGCCCACGGGCCCTATCGCGTACACATCATTCTGGTGAGTGGCTCGAGCTGAGCTCCCCGCGGCGCGCAGGCGCGTGGAAGATGTTGCATTGCAATGTGTAACAATTACCACCTTCAGGCTGCACACTCTGCGCTACACGCTCGCACGAGCCGCTGGTGCGAACGTTGCTAAAGATAGCCGCCATGAGCCGGAGCCGCCATTGCAGGTCCTGACGCCAAGCCTCGATCTCGCTGGATTCTTTCAGCGCATCGCCGAAGCGCCCGCTCGGCTGCTCATGCTCGACTACGACGGCACGCTCGCGCCGTTTCACGCCGATCCGTTGCGCGCCGTGCCGTATCCGGAAGTCGCAGATGTGTTGAAAAGAATCGTCGAGTCGGGCGGCACGCGGGTCGTTGTCGTAAGCGGGCGTCCGGCGGATGAAGTGCCTCCGCTGCTCGGTTTGCGCGATCGCCCGGAGATCTGGGGATCGCACGGCTGGGAGCGATTGCTGCCCGAAGGCCGTCGAGTGGCGGAGCAGCCCGGCGCCGAAGCACAACGCGCACTGCGCGCTGCAGCCGCGGCCGTGGAGAGCGCTCTCTCGGAAGGCGGTCGCATCGAGCACAAGCTCGCGAGCGTTGCGCTCCATTGGCGCGGCCTGCAGCGTGAGGCCGCGGACACGCTTCGCCGGCGCGCAAACGAGCTCTGGCAGCCGATCGCGGCGGGCGGCGCGGTCGAGATTCTGCCGTTCGACGGCGGACTCGAGCTGCGAACCGTCGGCTGCAACAAGCAGTACGCGGTCAAAGCCGTATTGTCGGAAAGCGCGCAGGAGAGCGCGATCGCGTATCTCGGCGACGACATCACGGACGAAGATGCTTTTCGCGCGGTGAAGACGCGGGGCATCGGCGTGCTCGTCCGTCCCGAGTTTCGCGAAACCGCGGCGGATGTGTGGCTGAGGCCGCCGCAGGAGCTCGTTGAATTCATGGGCCGTTGGGCCGTGGGGCCACATTAGGCGTTGCGGATTCCCTCGCCCCTTGCGAATTACTTTAAGCTAGAGGTCGGGCGCGCGAGCGTCCAAGCCGGAAATGGTACAGACAGACAGACAGAGCAGGCGTGATACAGAGCCAGAGCCGGCGAAGAATGGGAACAGGGGTTCGCGCATGAAGCGCGGTAGGGAGCGGTTGATCGTCGTGTCGAATCGGCTGCCTTACGTTTTCGTTCGTGCCCCCGGCGGTGGCTGGAAGACGCAGGGCGGCTCGGGCGGGCTCGTGACCGCACTCGTTCCCGTTCTGCGCGATCGCGGGGGCACGTGGATCGGCTGGCCGGGCACGAGTGGCGACAGTGACGGCCTCGACCAGGCGCTGAAGGGGGCGAGCGAACAACTCGGCATCAACCTTCGCGGCGTTCAGCTCGAGGTCCCGGACATCGACAACTTCTACCACGGGTTCTCGAACGAGATCATCTGGCCGCTTTTTCACGACTTCGCTTCGCTCTGCATTTTCGATCCGAAGTACTGGGCGAGCTACAAGGAAGTGAATCGCCGCTTCGCGAAGGCCGTGGTCGACGAGTGCGGTAAAGCGGATTTCGTCTGGGTGCATGACTACCACCTGATGAACGTCGCGGCGGAAGCGCGCTCGCTCGGGTGCAAAGTGCGCATGGGTTTTTTCCTGCACATCCCGTTTCCGCCGCCCGACATCTTCTTCAAGCTTCCCTGGCGCTCGACGCTGCTGCATGCGCTTCTTCGTTATGACCTCATCGGTTTTCAGACGCTGCGCGACAGGCGCAATTTCGTCCAGTGCCTGAGATTTTCCGAAGGCCCGGTCACGGTTCAGGGCAAAGGCAACGTCGTGACGGTGACGGCGGGCGCATACACCGCGCGCGTCGGCAATTTTCCGATCAGCATCGATTACGGAAGCTTCGCGCGGCAGGCCGCTGCTGCCGACGTGTCTGCGCGCGCCGAGGAGCTCCACCGCAAGCTTCCGCAACGAAAGCTCATCCTCGGCATCGACCGCCTCGATTACACCAAGGGCATCCCGCAGCGGCTGCTCGCATTCCGTAACGCGCTCGACCGTTACCCGGAGCTACGCGAGCGCATCTCGCTCATCCAGGTGGTGGTGCCGAGCCGCGTTGACATCCCGCAGTACCACGAGTTGAAGACGCAGATCGAGCAACTCGTGGGCGAGATCAACGGCACCTTCATGCGCCCCGGCGGCTGGGTGCCTGTGTGGTACCTGTACAGCAGCCTCTCGCGCAACGAGCTGCTTGCGTACTATCGCGCGGCGCACATTGCGCTCGTGACGCCCCTCAAGGACGGGATGAATCTCGTCGCCAAGGAATATTGCGCCTGCAGCATCGAGGAAGACTGCGTGCTGATACTCAGCGAGTTCGCCGGGGCTGCCGCACAGTTGCAGCGTGGCGCGCTGCTCGTGAATCCTTACGACATCGAAGGCGTCGCCGACGCGATCTACCGCGCGTACACGATGAGCGACGATGAACGGCGCAATCGCATGCGCAGGCTGCGGCGGAGCATCCGGGAGTGCGACATCTTCTGGTGGGTCGACACCTACCTTCAGGCAGCGATCGAGCGCGACCTCTCCGATTATCCGCAGCCGGAGAACTATGTGCCTGAAGCGGCAGCGGATTATGTCCCGATCTAGGATGGCGTAGTGGCGGGCGCGGAGCTTGCTAGGCATCCCTCGAAGTCCTCGGCACCCAAATGCATAATTGAGGAGATCGACATGCGTAAGATCAGGACAGCATTGGTTGTGACAGTGGCGCTCGCGTCTTCGGCTGCGTGGGCACAGCAGATGGGCGGTCAAACTGCCGCGGGCAGCCGGTCCGGGATGGCGTTCGACTCCGCCACTATGGGCAACCAGACCAACGCACGCAGCGGTACGCAAGGCTCCCGCGGCGTGGTGACTGGCGGAACGGGCGACGGCGGAATCGCGCTGCATAGCGATGCCGCGAAGGCGGGCACGAACGTCCCCGCCATCAGCGGCGGCGTCAGCCTGAACGCGCGAGACAACCTCCGCGCACAGGAACGCGACGCGAACGTGAAGCTCGTGTTCTCACTGAATACCGGGAACTACGTCTCGGACGTGCAGTTGAAAGTCGTCGACAGCAAAGGCAGCACGGTGATCGACGACGTCTCGAACGGTCCGTGGGTGCTCGCGAAGCTGCCGGCGGGAAGCTATACGGCGAACGCGACCTATAACGGCAAAACGGTGACGCAGAAGTTCACGGCGGGCAAGAGCGGGTTGCGCACCGCGCATTTCCGCTGGCCGGCAAGCGTCGAAGGTGTAGGCGCCGCGGACGCTGAAGCAGCCGGCGGCCAGATCCTCGGCACAGGCCCGCAGGAGCCGCAACGGTAGAGAGTCGTCGTCCGCGCAGGTCGCGCGGGGGTCGCCACCTCCCCAAGAGGGCTTTCCGCGATAACCGTAGCCCGCGGCGCCGCATCGGCCGGTCAGTTGTAGCGGCGCTTGATGTAGGCATATAGTTCCCGAGCCGTCCCACCTCGAGGTGCGGACGGCTCGACTACGTACGGGGCCTCGCACGCGCATGAAAGTACCGCCGGTCGTGGTGATCCGAATGCTGATCGCGTGGGTTGCGCTCATTGCGCTGCTTTTCGCGATGGCATCCACGCGGGCTGCAGAGCGTGAGAGCGCCGCGGCGAAACGGGCCGGCAGCGTGGTGGTGATTACGCTCGATGGCGCGATCTCGCCGGCGACCGCCGATTACGCCGTCCGCGGCATCCGCAAAGCGGCCGAGCAGCGTGCCGCGCTCGTCGTGCTCAAGCTCGATACGCCGGGCGGCCTCGACACGTCGATGCGCTCGATCATCAAGGCGATACTCGCTTCGTCCGTGCCGGTCGCCACGTATGTCGGCCCGGATGGCGCCCGTGCCGCGAGCGCCGGCACGTACATCCTTTACGCGAGCCACATCGCGGCAATGGCGCCGGCGACCAACCTCGGCGCGGCAACCCCTGTTTCGATCGGCGGCGGCGATGACGGCATCAAGCCCGCGGAAAGGCCGGCCAGAGAGAAAGACAAAGGCAAAGGTGAGAACCAGCCGGGCATGCGCGAGAGCCTGCGAAACAAGCAAATCAACGACGCAGCCGCCTACATCCGCAGCCTCGCCGAAATGAGAGGCCGCAATGCCGAATGGGCCGAACGTGCCGTGCGCGAAGCGGTGAGCCTTTCGGCGGCGGAAGCGCGCAAGCTCAAGGTGATCGATCTCGTGGCGCGCGACATCCCGGATCTTCTCAAGCAGCTCGACGGCCGCAAGGTGAATGCCGCGGGCGTGGAGCGCACGCTCGACACCGCGAACGCCACGCTCGTCGAAGTGGAACCCGACTGGCGCACGCGCCTCCTCATGGTCGTAACCGATCCGAGCGTTGCCGTAATCCTGATGATGATCGGCATCTACGGGATCATTTTCGAGTTCATGAACCCGGGTTTCGTGTTGCCGGGCGTGCTCGGCGGCATCTGCCTGCTGGTTGCGCTCTATGCGTTTCAGCTCCTGCCGATCAACTATGCGGGCATCGCGCTGATACTTCTCGGGATCGCCTTCATCGTCGCCGAAGCATTCATGCCGAGCTTCGGTGCGCTCGGTATCGGCGGCGTCGTGGCGCTCGCGATCGGCATGGTCATTCTCATCGATCCCGAGACCGCGCCGGGTTTCGATATTCCGCTTGCGTTTATCGCGGGCTTGAGCGCGATGATGGGGCTGGCGCTTTTCGCCACTGCATATCTCGCGGTCAAGGCGCGGCGGCAGCCCGTCGTCAGCGGTCGCGAAGACCTGCACGGGGCCGACGCCGTGGTGCTCGAGGATTTCGAACGCGAGGGCTGGGCGCGAGTGCGCGGCGAGCGCTGGCGCGTGCAGAGCGCGGTACCGCTGAAACGCGGCGAGCACGCACGCGTGACGCGCGTGTCGGGACTTACATTGACGATCGATAAGACGTAAGCCGTAAACCGTAACCGTAAGCGGCGGGCCGCAACGGCGGCTGACGGCTTACGGCTCACGAATAAGAAGGAGGAAAGCATGAACGCATTCTTCAACATGGGGCTCGGTGGTATCGCAATCCTGCTGCTCGTCATCCTGCTCGTATCCGCGATTCGAGTTCTCCGCGAATACGAGCGCGGTGTCGTTTTCATGCTCGGGCGCTTCTACAAAGTCAAAGGACCGGGTCTCGTACTCGTGATCCCCGCCGTACAGCAGATGGTGCGCGTCGATCTGCGCATCGTCGTGATGGACGTGCCGAGCCAGGACGTGATTTCGCGCGACAACGTCTCGGTCAAGGTGAACGCCGTGGTGTATTTCCGGGTGATCGATCCCGACAAAGCGATCATCCAGGTCGCGAATTATTACGAAGCGACGAGCCAGCTCTCGCAGACCACGCTGCGTGCGGTGCTCGGCAAGCACGAGCTCGACGACATGCTCGCCGAGCGCGAGAAGCTGAACGTCGACATCCAACGCATCCTAGACGCGCAGACCGAGGCGTGGGGCATCAAGATCTCGAATGTCGAGATCAAGCACGTGGACATCAATGAAACGATGGTGCGCGCCATCGCGCAGCAGGCCGAAGCCGAGCGTGCCCGACGCGCGAAGGTGATCCACGCCGAAGGCGAGCAGCAGGCTGCCGAAAAGCTGCTTGAGGCCGCGCGCATGCTCGCCGAGCAGCCGCAGGCGATGCAGCTGCGCTTTCTTCAGACGCTGTCGTCGATCGCCGGCGACAAGAGCAACACGATCGTATTTCCCGTGCCGGTCGACATGATCGGTCCGATCGTGAACGGCCTGGACAAGCTGCGCGAGCGCATGCGCTAACCGTTCGGCGTAAGGATGTCGTCAGGATCGCCATCCGTTCTTGACAAACGTCTCCGCGCGACGACGGCGGCTTGCTTTCCCCCTCTGGCCGGGTATAGGATTACCGCGCCCTGTATCCATAGAAAATGTCGAAGAATTAGAGCGGTGCCCGACTGGAATAGAGTCGCCGGGTCTGGTTTTTTCCTCCGGGCACGCCTTTGACCTGAGGCCTTACCACCACGTCCTGGAGGAAACAATGTCTAAAAAAGCTCGCAGTCCCGCATCCGACCAAACAAGCGCATCTCGCAGGAAGTTCCTGGCAGGCACCGCTGCGGCTGCGGCTGTCCCGGTGTTTGCCATGGCTGCCGAAAAGGCCCCTGAGAAAGCTGCTGCGAAAGCTCCCGAGCCTGCAAAACCCGCCGCGCCCGCCGTCGTTTCCTCCACCGGCGCGCAGAGCATGCGCTGGCAGAGCACGTGGCCCGCAAAAGATATCTTCCACGAGTACGCGCTCGACTTTGCGAAGAAAGTGAACGACATGACGGGCGGCGACCTCCGCATCGAGGTGCTCCCCGCCGGTGCCGTGGT
>DASRIK010000247.1:0-2039 GCA_035650035.1 Burkholderiales bacterium
CGCCTGAGCGTCGCATACTGGTCGACCTTGCTCAGCTCGAGCTGCAGCGCGCGGCCATTGTTGATGACGCGCCGGTCATGCGTTTGCAGCCATGCGAGCACCGCCCCAGCGAGCTCGGGTGCATAGCGATGGCCGCGCGTGTGAGAGGAGGCGCTCATCCTGTTGTAGAACACGCCCTGAGGCGGCGCGCTGGAGAAATCGAAGGCGCCTTCGCTCAGAAACCATTCGTGGTACGGAAGCTTCAGCGCATCGAGTGCCGTTCTCAACGGCTCGACCCACGCGTCGTTTTCGTGAATGACGTAAATCTTCGACATGGCAGTGCCTGGTCGCTCAAAAGAGGCTTCGACTGTAACGGACCCGCAAAAGCTCCAGAAAGACTGAAAACGTCAATGAATATAGCGTCGTGGCATATCCATGCGCTCTGCACGCGTGGACGTCATCGGGATAAGCTTGTACGACGGCACGTGTTCCCCTATGCCTGCGAACCTCTCACCGGAGTACAAAGCAGCCGAAGCCGTCTATCGCAGGGCGCGCGACCCGCGCGAGCGGCTGGACGGCCTTCGGGAAATGCTGCGAACGATCCCGAAGCACAAAGGCACCGATCACCTTCAGGCGGACATCAAGCACCGCATCAAGGAGCTTTCCGAGGAGCTCGAAGGACCTTCCAGAGGGGGCGCTGCACGCCACGGTCCGACGATCGTCATTCGCCCGGAGGGTGCGGCGCAGATCGCGCTGATCGGTCCGCCGAATTCGGGGAAGTCTTCGTTGCACGTGCGGCTGACCGGCTCGCATGCGCATGTGGCGCCGTATCCCTTCACGACGCAGTATCCCGAGCCCGGCATGATGACGCACGAAGACGTGCACTTCGAGCTGATCGATCTTCCTGCAATCTCACCCGAGCATCCCGTGCCCTGGATTGCCGCGACGCTTCAGACTGCGGATGCAGCGATGCTGATCGTGGATCTCGGCGACCCTTCTTGCGTCGAGCAGACGCAAGCCGTGCAAAGCGTGCTCGCCGAGAAGCGCGTGACGCTCACCCCGTCGTGGGACACGAGTGACGGCGACGAAGACCCTTTTGCGCTTTGCATCCCGACGTTGATGCTCGCGAGCAAAGCCGACGCGATCGACGGCATCGAAGCGGAGCTCGAGACGTTTCGCGAGCTCACCGGGCTGCGCTATCCCGCGTTCTGCGTTTCGGCGCTGACCGGGGGAGGGCTCGGCGACATCGGGCCGTGGCTGTTCGATGCGCTCGGCGTCGTGCGCGTTTACACCAAAGCGCCGGGCCATCCGCCAGACAAGACGCGGCCCTTCACGTTGCGGCGCGGGCAGACCGTCGAGCATGTCGCACGGCTGGTCCACAAGGATGTTGCGAGCGCGCTCCGCTATGCGCGCCTGTGGGGGCGCTCAGGTTTCGACGGCCAGCAGGTCGGGCGCGAGCATCCGCTCGCCGACGGGGACATCGTCGAGCTTCACGCGTAGCTACCTTTGCCTCTCCGGTCAGTCGGGTGCAGCGATCGCCGCGATTTCGAGGCGCCATGTCCCTCCGCCACCGGACGATTGATCACCGGCAGGTGTGTCGACGCGAGCACGAGCCGCGTTGCGCGACTCGTGCGGCTTCAGGTCAGCGCGCGCTTGCGTTGGCTTTGCTGGGCGTACCGGTCGGCCGATCGAGCGGGTCGTAATGCGCGACTTTCGGTGCCGGCGCGGAGCTCGTGGCGGTATCGCGACGGCCTGAAGGTTGTGCGCCGGAAAGCGTGCTAACGTCGCCCGACAGCTCGCCGCCTTCTTCGATACGTATCTGCCCGTAGCGGATCTGCCCTGACACGCGGCCGGTGCCATAGATGACGAGCTGTTTTCGCACCGTCAGCTGGCCTTCGAACGAGCCCCAGATTTCCGCGACGTCCATCGTCGCCTTGCCGGTGAAGATGCCGCTGCGCGCGATCTGCACCACCCGGCTGTCCATGGAGGCCTCGACCCGGCCTTCGACCACCAGCGTATCGCAGTCGGTGATCTCGACGCCTTTCAGCTTGATGTCGGGG
>DASRIK010000248.1:0-25202 GCA_035650035.1 Burkholderiales bacterium
GATCATCGCTTCCGTGTCGGCGATGTCGCGGTACGTGAGCACGCCTTCCAGCTTGCTTCCGGGTATCGGCAGGATCACCGGATTCGATCCCGTCGCCAGAAGTACGCGATCGTACGGCGCTTCGGTGCCGTCATCTGCGACGACCACGCGGCGCACACGATCGATTGTCGTGACCGTTTTGCCGGCGTGCAGTGTAATTCCGTTCCGGTCGTACCAGTCGCGGGTGTTCAGCACGATCTCCTCGAGCGTCGCCTCGCCGGCGAGCACGGGAGAAAGCAGGATGCGGTTGTAGTTCGGATGCGGCTCGGCGCCGAACACCGTGATCTCGTACAGGTCCGGCGCGACTTTCAGCAGCTCCTCGATCGTGCGTATGCCGGCCATGCCGTTGCCGACACATACGAGCTTCATTTTTTTCATGATATCTTGCCGTCAGGCGGCCGCCTTGAGCTGCTTTTGATACAGAAATTCGAGCACGGCCTTACGCAGCCGCATGTACGTCGGATCGTTCGCGAGCTGCAGCCGATCGCGCGGGCGAGGCAGATCGACTTCCAAGATCTCGCCGATCGTCGCGGCAGGACCATTGGTCATCATGACCACCCGATCGGCGAGCAGCACGGCTTCGTCGACGTCGTGGGTGACCATGACGACGGTGCTGTGCGTTTCATCGACAATACGCATCAGCTCGTCCTGCAGCCTTGCGCGCGTGAGCGCGTCCAGCGCCCCGAATGGCTCGTCCATGAGAAGAACCTTCGGCTCCATCGCGAGCGCGCGGGCGATGCCCACACGCTGCTTCATGCCCCCGGAAATTTCCTGAGGCCGTTTGTCCGCGGCGTCAGTCAGGTGAACCAGCTCGAGAGCGTGGCGTGTGCGCTCGATCAGCCGCGCCTTCGTTTCGTTGCCGCCGAATACCCGCTCTACTGCGAGATAGACGTTTTCGAAACACGTGAGCCACGGCAGCAGTGAGTGATTCTGGAACACGACGCCGCGGTCAGGGCCCGGGCCGGCGATCTGACGTCCGGACAGGAAGAGGTAACCGGCGGTCGGTATGTTGAGCCCGGTGATGAGGTTGAGCAGGGTCGACTTGCCGCACCCGGAGTGCCCGATCAGTGTGACGAACTCGCCCTGGCGAATCGCGAGGTCGATGTCGCGTAGCGCAACGAAGGGGCCTTTCCTCGTCTCGAAGGTCATGCCGACATTTTCGATCTTGAGATAGTGGTCCATCGTTACTCCGTCAGTCGTATTGCCACCGCTTCGCGAGGAGCAGCAGCATCTGTTCGAGGGCCAGCCCGATCACGCCGATCACGATGATCGCGATGAGGATGTTTTCGACTTTGAGGTTGTTCCACTCGTCCCAGACCCAGAAGCCCAGGCCGACGCCGCCGGTGAGCATCTCTGCTGCGACGATGACGAGCCATGCGACGCCCATCGAAAGGCGCACGCCGGTCAGCATGTAGGGCAGCACCGCGGGGAAAAGTATTTTCGTGAACACTTTCCATTCCGAGAGACTCAGCACGCGCGCGACGTTGAGATAATCCTGCGGTACGCGTTGCACGCCGACCGCGGTGTTGATGATCATCGGCCAGATGCTCGAGATGAAAATCGTCCAGATCGCGGCAGGGTGTGCGCCCTTGAACACGAGGAGGCCGATCGGCAGCCAGGCGAGGGGGCTCACCGGGCGCAGCAGGCTGATTACGGGCTCGGCCATATTGCGCAGAAACATGAACCGGCCGATGAGAAAGCCGAGCGGGATGCCGATCAGCGCGGCGATACCGAACCCGATGCCGACGCGCGAGAGCGAACCGCCGATCTTCCAGCCGATTCCCTGGTCGTTCGGTCCATTCGTGTAGAAGGGGTCACTGAACACCTGCACTGCCGCCTGCCACGTCTTGAGCGGTCCGGGAATGGAGCCTTGCTGAGCGATGGCCGCCCAGATCGCGACGAAAAGCGCCATACCGAAAAGCGGCGCGAGGACGCGCGCCATGAGCTCGCGGCGCCGACGGCTATCCGCACGCTGCGTATGAACGTCCTCGGCGGCGGCGCGAGTCGCCGCGGCTGCCAATGCCGGTGCGGCGGGATGTGCCACAACCACAGGATGGGGGACCACAGCGGCCCCCGGCGCTGCGGGCATCGGCGGCGGTTCGAGCACGGAAAGGGTATTGGCGGCTGCTGGCATGATCGTCCTCTGAATTACGCGACTTTGAGCGGGAAGGAGAGCGCGTACTTCTTCGGGTCTTTGCCGTCCCACACGACGCCGTCCATCAGCTTCGATGTACGCATGAGCTCTTTGGGCACGCTGGCTTTCGCCATCGTCGCGGCTTCGCGATAGATATCGACGCGGTTGATCTGTTTCGCGACCGCCAGGTAATCGGGGTCTGTCTTGAGCAGCCCCCAACGGCGGTGCTGGGTGAGAAACCACATTCCATCTGACAGCCAGGGATAGCTCGCGTAGCCATCGTTGTAGAACTTCATGTGGTTGGGGTCGTCCCACGTCTTGCCGAGACCGTTCGTATAGCGGCCAAGAATGCGCTGGTTGATCACATCGACGGAGGTATTCACGTAGGCGGTGGCGGCCACGGCTTCGGCCATCTTCTGCCGGTTCGAGAGCGATGCATCGATCCAGCGGCCGGCGTCGATGATTGCGGCGGTCATCGCCCGCACTGTGTTCGGATTGCTCTTAGCGAACTCCGCCGTGCAGCCGAGCACTTTCTCAGGGTGATCTTTCCAGATGTCCTGCGTGGTTATGGCGGTGAAGCCGATGCCGTCGGCGATGGCGCGGTGGCCCCACGGCTCGCCAACGCAATAACCATCCATGTTACCGACCCGCATGTTCGCGACCATCTGCGGCGGCGGCACGGTGATCGTCTTTACGTCCTTGAACGGATGTATGCCGTTTGCCGCGAGCCAGTAGTACGTCCACATGGCATGCGTGCCGGTGGGGAACGTATGCGCAAAGGTGTACTCGCGCTTGTCCTTCTTGATCATCGCGGCCAGCGCTTGTCCGTCCTTGACGCCCGCATCCGCGAGCTTCTTCGAGAGTGTGATTGCCTGGCCGTTATGGTTGAGCGTCATCAGCAGGGCCATGTCCTTCTTCGGCCCGCTCACGCCGAGATGGAGCCCGTAAATGAGACCATAAAGAACATGTGAAGCATCAATGTCCCCGTTCACGAGCTTGTCGCGCACGCTCGCCCAGGACGCTTCCTTGGTCGGCGTGATTTTTATGCCGTATTTCTTGTCGATCTCGAGCACCGATGCCATCACGACGGAAGCGCAGTCGGTGAGAGGAATGAAGCCTACTTTGACTTCTTTCTTCTCGGGCGCGTCGGAGCCTGCGGCCCACGCGGCCTGCCGCACTCCCGGCGGTACGAGCCCCATGAGCGCGGCATAACCGACAGTGGCGCCCGCGTTGCGCAGAAACGTCCGGCGCGCATGCGGCGGTGGCGGTGACTCTTTCTCTTGCGACATCAGCTGCTCCTGTTGGCATCCAATAAAAAACGGCGTTCGCGTGCCATCAGCAGCACGCTCGAACGCCGTCGTTCGTCGCCCCCGACCGCCATTGGCCTGGAGCACATCAGCACCGCTGACGCAAGGGTTATGCCAGTTCGGGTTCACGGTTTCACCGCGTGGACTTTCGCTCAAACTGCGACGTATTCCCGCAGAGCGGGTGCGGCGGTGCCCCAGGGAGGTGCGGCCGCGCAGGCGCGCGCACCGATATGACTCAGGCGAGAAGCTGCGCTACAGCGATCACGCGCCGTGCGACCTCGGCCAATGCGAGGTTCTGGTCCATCGCCATTTTGCGTAACGCGACGTAAGCCTGGTCCTCGGTCACGTTCCGCTGCTGCATCACGATGCCTTTTGCCTTTTCGATGAGCTTGCGCTCGTTCAGCTTCGCACGCGTGCTGGCGAGCTCTTTTCGCAGCGCTTGATGCGCGTCGAAGCGCGCCATCGCAGCTTCGATGATCGGTGTGAGCCGCTCCGGTGCCCAGCCGTCGACCACATAGGCGCAAACGCCGTTCTCCACGGCTTTGCGGATCAGCTCCCGATCACCTTCCCGCGCGAACATCACGACAGGACGGGGGCATGTCGTCGCAATCGTGCCAAGGCTCGAGAATGTCTCCTCGGTAGGCGCATCCGTCGTGACGATAATCACATCCGGATTCGCGCGCGCGACTTCGTCGGCAAGCCGGGTGACGTCGCGCACGAGGGCGATGATGTCGTACCCGAGCTCGCGCACTTTGTCGTGAAGGAGCGGCTCCTCGGTCACCGCCTGCAGCAAGAGAACTCGTTGCATGACCGGCGGATTTCGCAAGTTGTATGCCAGTTCGAATGTCCAAACGGGATCGCGCTGTTGCGGGCATTGCCCTGAAACGGCGAAAATCGAGGGCTTGACGGAGGAGGTGGTACTTATGGACGGACTGGACACGCAGCACGTGATCTCCGACATCGCGACGCTCGAGCGGCTATATGGCTTTCCCGCTGGCGCAGCCGTCGAAAAAGAAGTGAATTACGTCCATCCGCATTATCGGCGGATGATCGAAGCGTCTCCTTTCGTCGTGCTCGCGACCAGCGGCCCGCAGGGGCTGGACGCCTCACCCCGCGGCGATCCGGCCGGTTTTGTCTTCGTCGAAGACGAGAAGACGCTCCTCATACCCGACCGCCGTGGCAACAATCGTGCTGACAGTCTGCGGAACATCATTGAAGACCCTCGCGTCGCGCTGCTTTTTTTGATTCCGGGTGTGGGAGAGACGCTGAGAGTCAATGGACGTGCGCTCATCTCTACATCGCCAGCGCTCCTCGAGCGCTTCCCGATGGACGGCCGGCTGCCACGCGCGGTCATCGTGATTCAGGTCGAAACCGTGTTCTTCCAGTGCTCGCGTGCGATCTGGCGTTCGAAGCTGTGGGATCCTGAACGGCACATCGACCGCTCGAGCCTGCCGAGCCTTGGCACGATCGTGGGCGATATCAGCGGCTCGCGGATCGATCCGGCGAGCTACGACGCCGGCCTGTACGAGCGACTGAAGGCTTCGCTGTACTAGGTGATCAACCCACCGATTCCCAGTACTCGATCATCCGCTTGCGCAGCTGCGCATCGGGCATGCGACCGCGCCCGGCCTGAAGGTTGTCCAGCATGTACTCCGGTTTATCCGTGCCCGGAATCACGGCCGTTACGGCTGGATGCGACAGATTGAACTTCAAGAAGAATTGCGCCCACGTTTTCGCCCCGAACTCGGCCGCAAAATCCGGAAGCGGTCGGCCGCCGGCCTTGCGGAAAAGCGAATTGCGGCCGAACGGCAATGCCGTGAGTACGGCGGCGCCGACGTCTCGCGCGAGCGGCAGCAGCCGCTCCTCGGCTTCCCGGTCGCCGAGCGAATAATTCACCTGGAAAAAGTCGGGCTTTTCGCGAGCGAGCACTTTCGACACTGCTTCGTACTGGCGCGGAAAGCTCGTGGTCATCCCGATGTGTCGGCAAAGCCCCTGCTGCTTCCATTCGCGTGCCAGGCCGAAGTCGAAGTCCGCGTTGCCCACGTTCCACGCCTGCATGAGGTCCACGCGCTGCGTTTTCAGTCGCCGCAGCGAGGTCCGCATGGACGCGGTCGCCGCGGCACGATCATCCGCGTGGGAGAACTTCGTGGCGATAAAAACGCTGCTGCGTACGCCCAGGTCGGCAACGAGCTCGCCGATGCGGTCCTCGGCGCGACCGTAGGAATGCGCCGTGTCGATGAGCCGTCCACCCGCTGCGACCAGTGTCTGGATGACCTGACGACGCTCGGCGTACTTCGCGGGATCATTCTCGAAATCAAAAATGACCGCTGTACCAATTCCTACCACCGGGATATGCTCGCCACTTCGGGGGATGGGCCGTGTCAGCAGAGGCTCGTCAGCTGCGCTCGCAACGCCGCTGAAGTCGCGGAACATACCGGCGAGCGCCGTGGCAGCGGCACCCGCGAGGACTCGCCGACGGGGCAAACGAAAATGTGTGGGCATACGGGCTCCTCAAAGCTTGGGCGAGAGCTTAACGTATAGGAAGTGAGAGAACGGATGATCGAGGAACACACGCGAGCAAGGCCGGTTTATCTTCAGCGGCTTGCTGAATTCGCCGCATGCACCACGCTCGCAGACCTCAGCGCGGACGCGCGCGAGCGCGCACTATGGATTCTGGCGGATTGCGTGCCGGTCATTGCCGCGGGAATGCAGCAGCCGGAGATGCGTGCGCTCGTGGATCGGCATTGCGCGGCTTGCGCGCCGGGAGATTCGTGGGTGATCGGGGCCGGTCGCCGCACGGCTGCAGCCGACGCAGCGCTGCTCAACGGAACCGCCGGCACGTGGCTCGAGCTCGACGAAGGCAATCTCTTTGCAAAAGGCCATCCGGGAATACAGGTGGTCCCTGCCGCCGTGGCGCTCGCGCAGGAAATCGGCGCGAGCGGTGCCGACCTGCTTGCTGCGATAGCGCTCGGCTACGAAGTGTCGGCTCGGGTGAGCCGCGCAGCCGAAACGCGGCTTTCCATCCATCCGCACGGCACTTATGGCGTCATCGGCGCTGCTGTCGCATGCGCGCGGTTGAAGGGCTTCGAATCGAAGGGGATGCTCGAGCTTCTGAACGTCGCCGCCACCATGGGTATGGCGACGAGCCGTCAGACGCTGCTCGACGGCGCCACCGTGAGAAACATCTTCACCGGGCACTCGGGCTATATGGGACTGACGGCCGTGCGCCTCGTCGAGTGCGGCTTTACAGGCGAAGTCGACGGCGTCGCGAACGTCTACGGCAAGGTGTTATCCGACACGTTCGATCGCGAGAAAGTCATCGCGGATCTCGGCACGGAATGGCTGATCGCCCGCAGCTACTTCAAGCTTCACCCGACCGGCCGCTACGTACATTCGGCGATCGATGCTCTCGAAGACCTGCTGGCACGTGTTCCGTCGCAACGGCTTCCCGTGGCCGACATCGAGCGCGTCGAAGTACGCACCTATATGCTCGCGGCGATGCTCGCGGAAAAGCACGTCATCTCGAGCTTCGGTGCGCGCTTCTCCATCCCGTTCGCGCTGGCAAGCATACTCGTTCACGGGAAGTCAGGTCTCGCCAGCTTCGATGAGTTCGCGGTAGCAAACGAGGACGTGCAGGCACTCGCCCGGCGTGTGGACCTGCAGGAACATAAGGCACACACCGCGCGCTATCCGCGCGAGACGCCGTGCGACCTGCGCATCATCCTGAAGAATGGCACGGTGCACGAGGGCCATTGCGTCGTGATGAAAGGCGAGCCCTCGAATCCGCACGCGCCCGAGGAGCTCCAACGCAAGTTCATGGAGCTCGGGGCGCCGGTCTGGGGTGAGGCTACGACGCGGAAGCTCTTCGACGGCCTGACGCGCATCGAAGACATACAGGATTTCGCCGCGTTCGCGGATCAGTTCTCGCTCTAGAGCGCTTGGGCGACGGCCTTGCCCAGATCGGATGTCGATGCCTTGCCGCCCAGGTCGGGTGTTTTCGGTCCTTCCTGGAGAACTGTCTCGATCGCTTTCACGACGGCTGCGCCGGCCTCAGGGCAACCGAGGTGGTCGAGCATCATCGCGCCGGACCAGATCTGGCCGATCGGGTTAGCGATCTTGCGTCCGTAGATGTCAGGCGCGGAGCCGTGCACGGGCTCGAAAAGCGACGGATGCACGCGCTCGGGATTTATGTTCGCGGACGGTGCGATGCCGATCGTGCCCGTTGCCGCCGGGCCGAGATCAGACAGGATGTCCCCGAAGAGATTCGATCCGACGACGACGTCGAACCGATCCGGGTTCATCACGAAATGCGCGCAGAGGATATCGATGTGATACCAGTCGGTTTTCACCTGCGGATACTTCGCCGCCATCGCTTTCAGGCGCTCGTCCCAATAAGGCATCGAGATCGAAATACCGTTCGACTTCGTGGCCGAAGTAAGGTGCTTCTTGGGGCGGCTCATCGCGAGTTCGTACGCGTATTTGAGGATACGGTCCACGCCCTGGCGTGAGAACACGGCCTGCTGGGTGACAAACTCGCGGTCGGTGCCGGCGTACATCCGCCCCCCGACGGACGAGTACTCGCCTTCGCTGTTTTCCCGCACTACCCAGAAATCGATGTCGCCGGGCTTGCGGTCCGCGAGTGGACATTTCATCCCGGGCATGAGCCTTACCGGCCGGAGGTTCACGTACTGGTCATAGCCGCGGCGAAACGGGATGAGGAGCCCCCAGAGCGAGATGTGGTCCGGGACTTTGTCCGGCCACCCTGCCGCCCCGAAGAACACGGCATCGTGCTTCTTCAGCTGCTCCAGCGCGTCGTCCGGCATCATGCGCCCGTGTTTTTCGTAGTAGTCGCAGCTCCAGTCGAACTCGTCGAACTGCCACTGGATGCCGAAACGCCGGCCTGCCGCTTCCAGCACGCGCAGTCCCTCGGGCATGACTTCCTTCCCGATTCCGTCGCCGGGAATGACCGCAATCCGAAACTGTTTCATGTCTTAGCCTCGTCAAAGAACATAACCGCGAAGAACGCAAAGGACGCGGCGGCAAAACAAAAGGGCAGCCGGAGAGGCTGCCCTGTATGGACCGGAAGGGCTGTCAGGCCGCCGCTTTGGGTTTGGCCGGTTTGGCGGCGTACTTCTGGCGGAATTTCTCGACACGGCCTGCGGTGTCGACGATCTTCTGCTTGCCCGTGTAGAACGGATGGCAGGCGGAGCACACTTCGATGTGCAGGTCTTTGCCGAGCGTGGAGCGCGTCGTCCACGAACTCCCGCAGCTGCACGTGACTGTTATCTCTCTGTATGTGGGATGGATTTTCGCTTTCATGAGGCCCGCCTCGGCCGCGGCGCGCGCGGCGCTAAATCATTGAAAACCGCGCATTATCAACGATTCCGGCCCGCTCGGCAACCCTCGCGGGGCGGGGCGCTCAACGCACGAAAGGTCTTTGGCCGGGCGCCCAGTTTTCGAGCAGTGCACAGCAGGCCCTTACGCGCTGCTTCCCGGTCTCCTGCGGCATCACGCGGAAGTTCGAATGACCGCCCACCACGTCGACCGAAACGAAGTAAATCTCGCCCGCACGGGTATCGAGCGCGATCTCCCCGATGTCGACGCCCGAGCCGTGGAGCACATTGCGCCCGGGTGTTACGTCCACGCGGAAGTACGCGCCGGGTACCGTCGTGCCGATCAAACGCCCGTTGAGGTAGAGCACCGAATCGAAATCGAACTGGTTGAACGGGCTGCGGTAAACGTAAATCGTCGACGCGTTCGGATGCGTCGGGAATTCTTTGGCGAACACGTCCTTTTCCGGCGGCGCCTGCGGCGTCGACGTGCAGCCGACGACCGCGAGCAGGTATGCTGCCGCCGCAGCAGAAACGAGTGCGCGCACGAAACTCATGTCAGCCGGCCTCTGGCGCCCGGGCTATCAGGGCACGCCCTCGCTGCTCGTCGACGAGCCTGAAAAACGAGCTCAGGCTGCTCGGCGAACGCCAGGTGCCGGCGACGGTCTGGTGGACGAAGTACACGCGGTCGGCTTGAACGTCCAGCGTTATGCCGCCGTTGTCGCGCCCGTAGCCGGAGAGACGATGGCGGCCCGCCGGTACCTCCAGGCGGTAGTGAGTACCCGCGTAAGTCGTTCCCACGAGGCGGTCGTCGAGCGTAACCGTCGCCGGGACATAGCTCAAATCGGGATTGGTTCTCACCAGATAAATGACCGCCACGCCGGGTGTGTTCTGGATCCGTACAGCCTGCGCGTCCTGCGGGGATGGGCCGAACCCCGCGCAACCTGCCAGGAAAGCGCCTGCCGCAAGAATGCCCATCCAGGTTTTCAACATGGTCGTTACCCTCCTATCAGTTCGCCGCGCAGCACTGCCGCGCGGCCGTATGGCTCGGGGACTGGTTGGAAAAACGATTGTGCAAAACCGTGAAAGAACCGGGAGACCGACTGCTGGATGAAATATATCCGGTTCGCCTCCACGTCGAGCGTGATCGAGCCGTTGTCGCCGGCATAGCCTCTGATCTGGTGGCGCCCCGGATCGACCACCCATCTGAAGTAGGTGCCTGGATGCGTGCTCCCCATCATCTGGTCGTTCAACATGACCGTCGCCACTTCGCGCGAGATATCCGGGTACTGTCGGACGACGTAAATTACTGCCTTGCCGGGGACCTGCTCGAAGCGCTTGGCCTCGATATCCTGCGGGCTCGGCGGCAGGGGCGCGCAGCCTGCAAGCATCGCGACCAGTAATAGAAGCCGGAACATCACGTCGAGCGTCCTTATTCCGCCCGGCTGCCAATGCCGTGCCCGGACAGACATTTTAAGCCTGCTGCCGGACGCCGGCGCCAAGACGCAAACAGCCAGCCGGCTGACAAAACGCCACGGCCGCGAACAGGAATTCCTCAAGACTCATGTGCCGACGGCCGATATTCGCTGCGCGGCCCAAGCGTTTGTGTCGCGAAGGGCTTTGCATAGCATGTTCAAACTTCAACGCTATTTTTCGATTGCCAGCCTCCTCTCCATCATCGTGGCGGCGGGGGCGCTGGGCGCTTTTTACCGCCACGTCGCGGTTGCGGACCTGCTGACACTCGGACAGCGCAACAACGTCGAGCTGACCCAGGTCCTCTCGAATACGTCGCGCAGCAGCTTCAGGCCGCTCATCGATCCTGCGGCGAGACCGGCAACGGAGGCCCACCGCGCTGAGATTCTGAGGACCCTCCAGGCGAAGCTGATGGAGCACGTTGGCGGCCTGTCGGTCGTGAAGGTGAAGATCTACGACCTTGCCGGGCGCACCGTCTATTCGAGCGATCCGCGGCAGATCGGTGAGGACAAGAGCACGAACGGCGGCTTCCTGTCCGCGCGCGCCGGACAGGCCGTGAGTGAGCTCACGCACCGCGACACGTTCAGCGCGTTCGAACAGACGATCGAAAATCGCGACCTCCTTTCGTCCTACGTTCCGGTTCTACGGCCCGATGGCAGCGTCGAAGCCGTTTTCGAGGTCTACGACGACCTCACGCCGGCGCTGCGGCAAGTCGAGCGCACGCAGAAAACGATAGCGATGGGTGTCGCGGCCGTTCTGCTGGCGCTGTACGGCGTTCTTTTCCTGATTGTGCGGCGCGCCGATTTGATCCTGCGCGAGCAGCATGCCGCCCAGAAGGCAGCGGAGGAACGGCTGCGCCAGGCGCGCGACACGCTGGAGGAGCGCGTGAAGGAGCGCACGGCTCAGCTTCAAGCGGCGAACGCGGGCCTTCAGGCCGAGATCGCGGAACGCAAGCGCGCGGAGGCCGCACTCATCGAAGCGAAGCGCGTCGCGGAAGCGGCGAACGCGGCCAAGTCGGAGTTTCTCGCCAACGTGAGCCACGAGCTGCGCACGCCGCTGAACGCCGTGATCGGCATGACCGATCTCCTGCTCGAAACGACGCTCGATGCGGAGCAGCGCGAGCACGTCGGGATCGTGCACAGCTCGGGCGAGGCTTTGCTGAATATCATAAATGACATTCTCGATGTATCCGGGATAGAAGCCGGCAAGCTCGAGCTGGATCCGGGTGACTTCCGCCTGCACGACCTCGTACAGGAGGTCACCGCGACGCTCGCGGGCCACGCGCGCGAAAAGCACCTCGACCTCCTCGTGTCCATCGACCCGGCCGTGCCTCGTTCGGTGCGGGGTGACGCGGCAAGGGTGCGCCAGGTGCTCACCAATCTGGTCGGGAACGCGGTGAAGTTCACATCGCGGGGATGTATCGAAGTGCGGCTGGAGCTCGCGACGGACGCGGTCGCCGGCGCGCAGGAGCGCACCGTCTCTTTCTCGATCACCGACACGGGCATCGGCATTTCCGCCGAGACGCAGGCGCGGCTCTTCCAACCTTTCGTCCAGGGAGATGGCTCCACGACACGCAAGTACGGCGGGACCGGACTCGGGCTCGCGATCAGCAAGCAGCTCATTGAAATGATGGGTGGCACCATCGGGCTCGAAAGCGAGCCGGGCCGCGGCTCACGTTTCTGGTTCGTGCTTTCGTTTGAAGAGCCTGCAGGAGCGGCAAAAGACCTCGTGTCGGAGACCAGTCAGCCGACTGCGTGAAACGCGCGGCGCCGCATCGCTGTCAGGCGCGTTGAGTCGTGGCAGGACGCCTGCGCAACACGACGCTCAGGTTGTTCGCGGGCATCGCAACGCTTTCCAGGAGCTCGAGACCGCGGCCGCTCGCCGCAGCCACCACGCGGTCCAGCTCGCGCACGCCCCACTGCGGGTCCTGAGCGCGCAGCGTCGCATCGAACGCGGCATTGCTCTCGGCCGTGTGCCTGCCGTTGATCTGGTAAGGGCCGTAAAGATAAACCACCGCACCTGCGCGGAGCACGCGAGCGGCGCCATCGAAGAGCGCCTCTGTCGCCGCCCATGGCGAGATGTGGATCATGTTGATGCACACGAGCGCATCGTACTCGGATACCGGCCATGGGTCGCTGCGAACGTCGAGATCGAGCGGCTCCCGCACGTTCGGCAGACGCTCTTCCGCAATCCATGCCGAGATCGAGCGCCGCGCTTGCGCGTCTGGATCGCTCGGCTGCCACGTGAGGGTCGTGAGCGCCTTCGCGAAATGTACGACGTGCTGTCCCGTGCCGCTTGCGACCTCCAGCACAATCCCGCTCGCCGGCAGTACGCGCTTCAGGACCTCGAGGATGGGTTGCTTGTTCCGCTCCGCCGCCGGAGCTGTGAACTTGGCAGTCACGCTGCAGATTGCGCGGCGCAGGTTATGCGCGTTGCTTGCGAGCGTCTCGCGATTGCTTCGTCACGGCGTTCCTCGCACTGACATGAATCCCGCGCCGCATACAATCGAAGAAGTAGGACGTCGAAGCGAAGGACGAGGGGCCCCGGTTTCCGGGGATCGGCCCGCGTAGACGGCCAGGATTTCGGACGAAGCACGACCACATTTGGACGTCCGCGATCGTGCGAGTGGCGATTACCCTCGCCGCATAGAATCGAAGAAATCCGCGTTGCTCTTCGTCGCCTTGATCTTGTCCAGCAGAAACTCGGTCGCCTCGAGCTCGTCCATCGGATACAGCAGCTTCCGCAGCACCCAGATCTTCTGTAGCACGTCCTGCTTGATGAGGAGCTCTTCGCGGCGCGTCCCGGAGCGGTTCACGTTGATCGCGGGGAAGATACGCTTCTCGTACATGCGCCGGTCGAGGTGCACTTCCATGTTGCCGGTGCCTTTGAATTCCTCGTAGATCACGTCGTCCATGCGCGAGCCCGTGTCGATGAGCGCGGTCGCGAGGATCGTGAGCGAGCCGCCTTCCTCGACATTGCGGGCGGCACCGAAGAACCGCTTGGGCCGCTGCAGCGCATTCGCGTCCACGCCGCCGGTCAGCACCTTGCCTGAAGCCGGCACGACTGTGTTGTAGGCGCGAGCGAGCCGCGTGATCGAGTCGAGGAGGATCACCACGTCCTTCTTGTGCTCGACCAGGCGCTTCGCTTTTTCGATCACCATTTCGGCGACCTGCACGTGGCGCGACGCCGGCTCGTCGAAAGTGGAGGAAAGGACCTCGCCTTTGACGGAGCGCTGCATTTCCGTCACCTCTTCTGGCCGCTCATCGATGAGCAACACGATGAGGATCACTTCCGGATGGTTGGCGGTGATGGCGTGCGCGATGTGCTGCATGAGCACGGTCTTACCGGCTTTGGGTGGCGAAACGATAAGTCCGCGCTGTCCCTTCCCGATAGGCGCGATGATGTCGATGATGCGGCCGGTGAAATTCTCTTCGGCCTTGATGTCGCGCTCGAGCTTGAGATGTTCGGTCGGGTGGTACGGCGTCAGGTTTTCGAAGAGGATCTTGTGCTTCGAATTCTCCGGCGGCTCGCCGTTGACCTTGTCGACTTTGACGAGCGCGAAATAACGTTCCCCGTCCTTCGGCGTCCGGATCTCCCCTTCGATCGTGTCGCCGGTGTGCAGATTGAAGCGCCGGATCTGCGACGGCGAAACATAGATGTCATCGGTGCCGGCGAGGTAGGACGTGTCCGGTGAGCGCAGGAAGCCGAAACCATCGGGCAGCACTTCGAGCGTGCCGCCCCCGTATATCGATTCGCCTTTCTTCGCCTGGTTCTTGAGCAACGCGAAGATGAGCTCCTGCTTGCGCAGGCGATTGGCCCCGTCGACTTCGTTCTTGACGGCCATGTCGACGAGCTCGCCGACGTGGAGGTTTTTCAGATCGGATAAATGCATGGAATTAACGTGCGCTACGGGTAGAACCAGGGAAAGAGGAGCGAGGAACGACGCCCGCGCTCGGCAACTGCTCGATTATTTTTTAGGGGGAGCGGCCTGCAGGGAGTACAGGCTGAAGGACAGGTTAGCCAGTTTAAATATGACTGTCAATAAAGGCTGTCAACTGCGATTTCGAGAGCGCGCCGACCTTGGTCGCTTCAACAGCCCCGTTTTTAAAGATCATGAGCGTGGGTATGCCGCGGATGCCGTACTTGGGCGGCGTCCCCTGGTTCTCATCGATATTGAGCTTCGCTACCTTGAGGCGGCCGGAGTATTCCTTCGCGACCTCGTCCAGTATCGGCGCAATCATCTTGCAGGGACCGCACCATTCGGCCCAGTAATCGACCAGCACCGGGGTGGACGATTGCAGGACTTCGGGCTCGAACGTGTCGTCGGTTACGTAGTGGATATGCTCAGCCATTTATGCGCTTTCGACGGTGGGAAAGGATGGGGCGGCGGCGAGCCGCGTATACACGTACCCGGACGGGCAACGTGAGTTTTTATGCTAACCAAATTCCAAAGTGTTGTGAAGCGCGCGAAGGCCTCAGCGAGGGCTCTATCGCGTTGTTTCTGTTAGAATATGCCGTTTAACGACAATTCGACGTACCAAGTCTACAGGACCGCTATGACATACGTTGTGACCGAGACCTGCATCAAATGCAAGTATACCGATTGCGTTGATGTGTGCCCGGTCGACTGCTTCCGCGAAGGCCCCAACATGCTCGTCATCGATCCGGACGAATGCATCGACTGCACGCTGTGCGTGGCCGAGTGTCCCGTCGAGGCAATATTCGCGGAAGACGATGTGCCCGATACCCAGCGCGAATTCATCCAGGTAAACGCCGAGCTGTCGAAGGTCTGGAAACCGATCATCGAAAAAAAACCCGCGCCGGACGACGCTGACGAATGGGCGCAGGTCAAAGAGAAAAAGCAGCTCCTCGAGAAGTAAGCGTACGACCTCCACGCGTCCCGCTTTCGCGCCACGTGAGGCGCGATGTTAACTGCCCATCACAGTAATCGGCTCGACACGCTCGCGGACGAGCTCGCGGCGGTCATGGCAGCGCCTCTCGGTTCCGCATTGGCCGCCGAGGTCGTTGTCGTTCAGAGCCGCGGTGTCGCGCGCTGGCTTTCGCTGCGTCTTGCCGAGCGCACCGGCGTGTGCGCCAACATTCGCTTTCCCTTCCCGGCCGCGTTCGCGTGGGAGCTCTTCCGCTCGATGTGCGGGAACATCCCGGAGCAGTCGTCTTTCGATCCCGAGATCCTGACGTGGCGCATTCTCGGTCTCCTGCCGGAGCTCGAAAGCCTGCCGCTTTTCGCCCCCGTCAGGCGCTACGTCGCCGGCGGCGATCTGCGCCGCTTCGAGCTTTCCGAACGGCTCGCCAGGCTTTTCGACGAATACCTCGTCTATCGGCCCGACTGGATCGTGCGGTGGGAGCGGGGCCCCGCTGAGCAGTGGCAGGCGGAACTGTGGCGGCGCCTCGTTGGGGCGGCGCCCATGGCGCATGCTGCGAATCTCCATGCACGGGTTCTGGAAACGCTTGCAGGTCCAAGCGTGCCTGCGAACCTTCCCCAGCGGGTCTCGGTATTCGGTGCGCCTGCGCTACCGCCCAGTCTGCTCGAGCTTCTTACCGCGCTTGGGGCGCATAGCGACGTGCACCTTTTCGTGCAGAACCCGTGTCGCGAGTACTGGGGCGACATCGCCCCGCACGGCGAGATTGCGCGCAGACGACTCGACAGCAAAGCTGATGCTGCATACCTCGAATCCGGGAACGGCCTGCTGGCGTCGCTCGGCAAGCAGGGGCGCGACTTTATCGATCTGCTGACGGGGGCCGCGGGCGAAGCTCTACGGGAACGCGATCGCTTCGCCGATCCCGGCCACGATTCGTTGCTCGCGTCCATACAATCCGACATCCTCGACCTGGAAGAACGCACGCCGGCGCTCGCGGCTTCCTCTGCGTTCGGTTCCGACGAGCTGTCTGTGCAGATTCACTCCTGCCACAGCGCGATGCGCGAAGTGGAAGTGCTGCACGATCAGCTGCTCGCGCTTTTCAGCCGCTCGCCGGATCTCCAGCCTTCCGATGTGGTGGTCATGACGCCGGACATCGAGGTCTACGCGCCATATATCGAGGCCGTGTTCGCGACGGCGGAGCCGCGCATTCCTTTCAACATATCGGATCGTGCTTCCGAGCGGGAGAGCACGCTCGCCGCGACGTTCATGGCACTGCTCGAGCTTGTGGGAAGCCGATACGAGGCGAACCGCGTGCTCGCGATTCTCGACGAGGAGGCTGTGCGGCGCCGTTTTGGGCTCACCGAGTCGGATGTGGAGACGGTGCGGACGTGGGTGCGCGACGCGCAAATCCGCTGGGGCATCGACGCGGCGCATCGTGCGAGCTTCGGCTTGCCGGCGACGCACGAGCATACGTGGCGCTTCGGCCTCGAGCGCCTGCTGCTCGGGTATGCGCTGCCCGCGCAGAAGGAGCGGCTCTTCGGGGCCGTGCTGGCGTATGACGAAATCGAAGGCAGCCTCGGGGAAGTGCTCGGCCGCTTCACCAGTTTCGTCGAGGCAGCGCTGGCGCTCGATACACAGTTCGCGGGCGCCAGGCCCATCGCGCGCTGGTGCGGCTTGCTGCAGGGTCTTCTCGCGATCTTCTTCGATCCGACGGAACAACGGGCGGAGGAGCTCGAAGCGGTGCGTGCCGCAGTGGGCGCGATCGAAAAACAGGCGCGCGCTGCACGTTTTGGCGGTGCGGTCCCGCTTGCGGTCGTAGTGAGCGCCTTGCGCGCGCGTCTCGAAGTGCCCGGGCGCGCGTTCCTTTCCGGCGGCGTGACGTTCTGTGCAATGGTGCCGATGCGCAGTCTTCCGTTCGAGATCGTGTGCATGATCGGAATGAACGACCGTGCCTATCCGCGCATGCGGCGCCGGGACAGCTTCGATCTCATGGCCGACGACTTTCGCAAAGGCGACCGCGCCCGGCGGGACGACGACCGGTATCTCTTTCTCGAGTCGATCCTCAATGCGCGGCGGTGCCTCTACATGAGCTATACCGGCCGCCACATCCGCGAGGACACGGTGATTCCGCCTTCGGTACTCGTGAACGACCTGCTCGACTACGTCGCGCGTGACGACGGCAATCTGCGGGAACGCCTGGTTACCGAGCATCCGCTCCAGGCTTTCAGCCGGCGCTACTTCAGCGGCGATCCGAAGCTCTTCAGTTATTCGGCGACGCGCGCGCGCGCGGCAAGTGTGGCGGGGGGTGGAACGCGCGTTCCACAACCTTTCCTGACAACGCCGCTGCCGGCCGCCGAGCCGGAGAGCCGGAGTGTGGATCTCGACAGTTTCATCCGGTTTTTCCGAAATCCCGCGCGCCATCTATTCGAGCAACGGCTGAAAGTCCGGCTCGAAACACCGCAGGAGGAAATCGAGACGCGCGAGCCGTTCGAGCTCGGCGGGCTCGCGGGTTTCGACCTCAAGCAGCGGCTCCTCGATTTGAGGCTGCGCGGCATCGAGCATGACGGAGTCGCGCTTGCGCGCGCAGGCGGCGAGCTGCCGCACGGGAGGTTGGGCGAGGCGCTTTACGAAGCGGCAGCGGAGATCGTGCAGCGCGTCGCGCGCACGGTCGCGCCGCTCGCCGGTGAGCGCGACGTGGCGCCGCTGCGGTTCGAGCTGAAAGCGGGCGAAGTCACGCTCTCGGGAACGCTGATGAACGTGGGTCCAGGGGGCATGCTCGATTACCGGATGTCTAAGACGAACGAGCACCTGCGCATCCGCGCCTGGATCCGGCATCTGGTGCTGAACGCGCTCGCACCGGCCGGCGTCGCGCGCACGTCACGCTGTGTGACACAGGAATGCGTGCTGACGTTCTCGCCGGTCGAAAATCCGCTGCAGAAACTTTCCGCTCTCGCCGATCTGTACTGGCGGGGCTTACACGGTCCCATCCACTTCTTCCCGCGCACGGCTTGGATGTACGTGAATACGGACAGTGACGACATCATCTCCAGGGTGCGCAGCGTGTGGCAAGGCTCCTCTTACGATGAGGACGCCCCGCGCGGTGAGTGCGAGGACCCCTATTACAAGCTCGCGTTCCGGGGCATCGATCCGCTCGATGCGGAATTCACCGCGCTCGCGCGAGCGATTTTCGGCCCGATGCGGGCCGCAATGACGGAGAAGCCGCTGCCGTGACCCACAAGGGGAGTGCGATACAAACGGCCAGCGAGTTCGACCCCGCTCACGTCGGGCTGTCGGGCATCAATCTCGTCGAAGCGAATGCCGGCACAGGCAAGACATGGGCGATTACCGCGCTCTACGTGCGTCTGCTGCTCGAAACCGACTGCGCTGTCGATTCGATTCTTGTCGTCACGTTTACCGAAGCGGCCGCGGGGGAGCTGCGCGACCGCATTCGCAAGCGGCTCGTGGACACGCGAACGGCTTTTGCGCGCGGAGCGGCAGAGCCCGACGATGCATTTACACGCGCGATTCTCGAACGAACGGCAAGTCACGAGGACGCGCTTCTGGGGCTCACGGCGGCGCTGCGCGATTTCGATCAGGCGCCGGTTTATACGATCCATGCTTTCTGCCAGCGCGTCCTTGGCGACCGCGCGTTTGAAGCCGGCATGCCCTTCCGCACGGAAATCGTCCCGGACCAGAGCGCGATCGTCAGAGAAATCGTCGAAGACTTCTGGCGCAGGGAAGTCCACGATGCGACGCCGCTGTTCGCCCGCTTCCTCGCGAAACACGGCGTCAACCCCGACTCGCTCTTCAACGAGGACGTCGAACGCATTCTGGGAAAGCCTTATCTCGAGGTCCGTGCACCTCGAGAGCCGGGCAACGTCGTGGACCTCGAACGCGCGTTCGCGCAGGCGTGCGCCGCGGCGCGCGAAATCTGGCTCGCCGAGCGCGACGCCATCGGTCGCAAGCTGACGGACAGCACGAGCCTGCACAAGGCCCGGTACAAGAGAGACGCTATTGCCGGGTGGCTCGACGAAATGCACGACTGCCTTTCGCCCGGCTCGCCCCAGCTCGATCTCTGCAAGTACTTCGACAAGTTCATGCCCGAGGCGCTGCGCAAAGCAACGAGTCGCAATGGGGTCACGCCAGAGCATCCGTTCTTCGATGCCTGCGAACGGCTCAAAGCGGCGCATGCAGCGTTGCTCGAAGCATTCGACGCGCGGCTCGTGCTCACGCGAGTCCGGTTGATCGATTATTGCAACGTCGAGCTCGCCGCCCGCAAAGAGCGACGCCAGCTGCAGTCCTACGACGATCTTCTCCTCAATGTGTCGAAGGCGCTTAGTGATGACGCCGGGAAGGTCTTTGCGGCCACGCTACGCGAACGCTACAGCGCTGCGCTCATAGACGAGTTTCAGGATACCGATCCGCTGCAGTACGGCATCTTTCAGCGTATATACGCGGGATCGGCATGCCCGGTTTTCCTGGTCGGCGATCCAAAACAGGCGATCTACAGCTTTCGCGGGGCCGACGTCTACACCTACATCGACGCGCGGCCCGATGCGCGCATGGCACACACGCTGGACGTGAACTGGCGCTCGACTGCCTCGCTGCTCACCGCGGTGAACCGCATTTTCGACGGTGTGCCGAATCCGTTTGCGATTCCCGAGATCGGCTTCAAACCTTCTCGTGCGGCACCGGGAGATCGCGGCCGTCTCGTGATCGAAGACCACGATGGCGCGCCGTTTCGTCTCTGGCTCGTTGAAAGCGGGAGCGACAAACCGATCGCTAAAGGCGACGCGCGGTATGCCGCGTCAGAGGCGACCGCCGACGAGATCGTGCGCCTGCTCGAGCTGGCGAGACGCGATGCGGCCCGGATCGAGGACGCTGAAGGCGCACGGCCGTTGTGCGGCGGAGATATTGCCGTTCTTGTTCGCAGCCACCGCCAGGGGGCCGCGGTGCGCGAAGCCCTCGCGGAACGTGGCGTCGCGAGCGTCCAACGCGGCTCGGCGAGCGTATTCGCAACCGCAGAGGCCGAAGAGCTCGAGCGGATACTTGCGGCGATTGCAGAGCCGGGGCGCGAAGCTCTGATCGGCGCGGCGCTCGCAACGGCGATGATGGGTTGCACGGGGGAGGTGCTCAACACGCTGCACGCCGACGAGAAGCGCTGGGAGCAAATCGTCGAGAGCTTCCGTGAAGCTCACCGGGAGTGGCACGAATCCGGTTTTGTGCGGATGCTCCGCGGATTCATCGAACGGCATGACGTGATCGTGCGGCTGCTGGAATACCGGGATGGCGAGCGCAGAGCGACCAACCTGCTGCATCTCGCCGAGCTTCTGCACTGCGATGCGGAGCGGCAGGGCATTGGCGGGCTGCTCGCCTGGCTCGCGGCCAAACGACGCGCGCCCGCCGAGGGAAATGAACCCGAGCTGCTGCGTCTCGAAAGCGACGAGAACCTCGTCAAGATACTCACGGTGCACGTCGCGAAAGGCCTCCAGTTTCCGGTCGTGTTCTGTCCGTTCGTCTGGGACGGGAATCTGCGCATGGCGAGTCCGAAGACGAAGGTGATCCGGTTCCACGATCCTGCGCGGGAGCATCGTGCGGTCGTGGACCTCGGCTCCCCCGACCTTCCTGCTTCGCGGGCTCAAGCGGTGCTGGAAGAGCACGCCGAAAACCTGCGGCTCCTGTACGTCGCGCTCACCCGCGCGCGATACCGGCAATGGATGGTGTGGGGAAACATCCGCGACGCCGCAACATCCGCGCCGGCGTGGCTGCTCCATCGATCTTCACGCGCGGACGATTCACGTGCGGCACCCGGCGTGGACGTCGGCACGCTGGACGATCTTCGAATTCGCTCCGACCTCGTCGAGGTCGTCAAGCGCGCGGAAGGCAGCATTCAGCTCGAGTCGCTGCCAGCGATGGAGCCGAAACGTCTCACGTCGCCGCTCGGCGGTGAAGAGGCGTTCGTGCCGCGCCCGTTCAGCCGTACGCTTCGCGATACGCAGGGGGTGACGAGTTTCACTGCGCTCGCGCACGGGCGCACCATCGAAGCGCCCGATTACGATGCAGGCGATCGCGAAGCGCTGCCGGAGAGCCTGAGTGGCCGCGACATCTTCGCCTTTCCCCGAGGAGCGCAGCCGGGCAAGTGCATCCACGCGGTTTTCGAGCAGATCGACTTCGCGCGCATCGAGCGCGCCGACCTCGAGCGCGTGGTCCTTTCCGAGCTATCGGCACACGGCTTCGAAGCGATGTGGGTGCGGGCGGTTGCAGACATGGTCCAATCGGTTATCGACACGCCGCTCGACGACAGCGGAATGCGCTTGAGCCGCGTCTCGCGCGAGCGGCGCCTGGACGAGCTCGAGTTCTACTATCCGATCGCTGCCTTGTCGCACGCTTCGTTGGGACGCGTCCTGCGCGACGGCGGTTTCCCGGACGCGATCCGCGAGCGGATCGGCACGCTCGCGTTCATGCCGGTGCAGGGATACATGAGAGGTTTCATCGACCTCGTGTTCGAGCACGACGGGCGCTACTACCTCGCCGACTACAAATCGAACTGGCTGGGTCCGAGCATCATTGCGTATGAACAGCCTGCGCTCGCTGCCGTCATGGCGCGAGAAGCGTACTACCTGCAGTACCTCGTTTACTGCGTGGCGCTGCATCGCTATCTGCGCTCGCGCGTGCGGGGCTACCGCTACGAAACGCATTTCGGAGGCGTGCGCTATCTGTTCGTCCGTGGTATGAGCCCTAGCCACGGTGCTGCATGCGGCGTTTACGCCGACAGACCCGCCGAGAAATTGATGAGCGGGCTCGATGAGTACCTGAGGAGCGGGGCCGTAATACCATGACGTCAGGGTCTTCCGCTCAAGTGGGCGACGTGGAATTCAGCGACATGGATCTCCACTTCGGTCGGTTCGTCTCGCGGCTTGCCGCCTGTGACCGCCCGGAGCTTGCGGCGGCCGCGGCGCTTGCCAGTCGGGCGACCGGCAACGGTGAAGTGTGCGTGCAGCTTTCGGAATTCGCGCAGCGTCCGCTCCCCGATCTCAACGTCATCACGCCTGCCCTGGACAGCTGGCTCGGGCTGCTCCGGGAATGTTCGGCCGTGGGGAAACCGGGAGACTTCCGTCCGCTCGTGCTGGACGAAAAAGGGCGCCTGTATCTCTACCGGTACTGGGATTACGAGCAACGCCTTGCCGAGCATCTGCTCGCGCGCGCAGTGGACGTCGGCGGAGTCGATGAAGACCTCCTGCGGGACGGGCTGAAGCGATACTTTCCGAATGCCGCGGATGTAGAGCAGAAGCTTGCGGCAGCCGCGGCGGTGCTACGGCGGTTCTGCGTCATTTCCGGCGGACCCGGCACGGGCAAGACGACGACTGTCGTGAAAATCCTCGCGCTGCTCGCCGAGCAGGCGCGTGGCGGCCAGCTTTCGATCGGACTCGCCGCCCCGACCGGCAAGGCCGCGGCTCGCGTGCAGGACGCGATGCGCGCGGCGCTAGCGCGGCTCGATGTCGATCTGTTCACGAGCGAGGCGATGCCCAGGGAAGCGCGGACTGTCCATCGCCTGCTGGGCGCGCGTGCAGATTCCGTGTACTACCGCCACGATCGCGACAATCCTCTGCCGCTTGACGTTCTCGTGGTGGACGAAGCGTCGATGGCGGACCTGGCGCTCGCGGTGAAGCTGCTGGAAGCGCTCCCCGGCACCGCCCGTCTGATCCTGCTGGGAGACAAGGATCAGCTTGCGTCCGTCGAGGCCGGCGCCGTGCTCGGCGACGTCTGCCGAGGCGCGGGATTTTCGAGAGGCTTCGCGCAGCGACTCGCATCGATCGCCGGAGTGCCGGTCTCGAAGATCCGAAAAAGCGGAAACGAAGCGTCGCCGCTGTCCGATTCGATCGCGCTTCTCAGCAGGAGCTATCGTTTCGGACCGACAAGCGGAATCGGAAACCTCGCACGCCTCGTGAACGAAGGTCGCGGCGCCGATGCGCTCGAGCTCGTGAAGAGCGGCACTCACGCCGACATTGCATGGCGCACGATTGCTCCCGGAGATCTGCAGTCGCGCCTTGCCGCGGTCGTCGCCGAGAAGCTGCGTGGATATGTCGAGGCTGCGCGGGCGAACGAAGCGCCGGAAAAGATATTCGCCCTCTTCAACGAGTTCCGGCTGTTGTGCGCGCACCGCAGCGGCCGTTTCGGAGTGACGGCGCTCAACCGCACGATCGAAGAGGCGCTGGAGCAGCAGAATCTCGTGACAACGCGCGATGCCTGGTATGCGGGACGTCCCGTCATGATCACGCGCAACGATTACAACCTGAGGCTATTCAACGGCGACGTCGGTATTACGCTCGAGGATCGTGACGGCGACGGCAGCCTCAAGGTGTTTTTTCAGACAGGCGGGCACGGTATACGCGGCCTGATGCCCGGACGACTGCCGCAGCACGAAACGGTGTACGCGATGACGATACACAAAGCGCAAGGCTCGGAGTTCGGCGATGTGCTGCTCGTGCTGCCGAACGAGCTCTCGCCGATCATGAGCCGGGAGCTCGTTTACACCGGCGTGACGCGGGCTAAGAATCGCGTGGATGTGTGGGGCACCGAAGCCGTGTTCTGCGAAGCGGTGGAGCGCAGACTCGTTCGCGCGTCCGCGCTCGAGGAACGGCTGTGGGCCCGCGTCACTGCGGGGGCTTAGGCGCGTCCTTACGCACTTCGATGTTGCGGGCCACGAGCGTGCCGTCAGCGGCCGCGTCCGCGAGCAGATTCACGTACGAGCCGGGCGTCAACTGCGATCGCTGTCCTGGAACGAGCGAAGTGACTGCGGCGGTGTCCGTCACGGTCACTTTTTGTGAGCCGCCTTCGTAGCTCAAAACGAGCTCGCGCCCGCTTGCGCCTTGCACGGTCGCCGCCACGCTGGCGTTGGTCATCGTCTGGTTTTCCCTCCCGTCGAAAGGCCGATGGCCGGGGTTGGTGGGCTTCGGGAACCGGCGCACGTCGTACGCCGTCAGCGAGCCATCCTTGCGCTTCACTGACGTGACGCCGAGAAAGTCGCCGGACTTGATGTCGCTCGCGGCAATCGGCTGAGCGAAAACGATGTTGGTCTTTTCCGAAACCCCGACATCGACGTTCCTGCCGTCGCCGGTCTTCACCCCGAGGGTATCCCCGGACGCGGCCGTAATCGTGCCGCGGACTCGTGTCTGCGCCTGCACAGGCGCCGAAGCGATGGTGATCGAGAGTACCGCAAGGAGTAGTGCAAGGGTTGTTTTCATGTGCGCCTTCCCTACTGCGGTGGCTTGACGCCGCCACGGCTGACCTGCACGCGCTGTACCGTCATGGTGCCGTCAGTGCCTACCTGCGCGGTCGTGAAGATGTATTCGCCGGGCCGCAAAGCCGAACGATCCGCCGGTACATTCGTGACGATCGGCGTGCCGGTGGGGACGATGATGGTTTGCGAGCCGCCCTGATACTCGAGCTTGAGCTGCTGATCGCCTGCAGCCTGAGCGACGGTTCCGACGTTCCCGTTGGTCATCATCGAACCGGGCTGCAGGTCCCACGGCATGTGGCCGGGCTTTGTAGTCGGCGAAAGTGTGTGTACTTCCACGGCCACGAGCGCACCGTCAGCGCGCTTCTGTGTCGTCGCACCCACGTAGTCGCCCGGCTTCAGGTCCTCGAGCTTCATCGCCTGCGAAGCGACTACGACGACCTTTTCACCGAGGCGCAATCGAACGTCTTTCCCGTCGCGCGTCTTTACCGACAGGACGTCCCCTTCCAGAGCCGTGATGGTGCCCCGGATGCGCATGGGGGTCTGCGCGTATGCGGCCGCACTGGCGAACGTGAGGAGCGCAAAGAGCAGCGTGAGCTGCGCGGCGACGTGGCGGCGCTCGCGGTGCATGTGACTGTTCGACATGGCAGGCTCCTTTTCGGAAAAGCGAATCGGTCAGGACCGGTGAACGCCGCGGTTTATGTCATTATTCCGTGCCTAGCGTACAGGAGGGGTCGATGAAATCATACTGGATCGTCACGAAAGACGATAAAGCTGCGCTCGAGCGAAGGGAAGTTCCCG
>DASRIK010000249.1:0-2050 GCA_035650035.1 Burkholderiales bacterium
GGGCGTGGTGTTCGTTCCGTGGTTCGACGCGAGCCAGCTCATCAACAAGCTCACGCTCGATGCGACCGATCCCATATCGCTGCAGACGGACTTCAAGAAGTGCGGCTGCAACATCGTTAAGGTGTAAAAGCATGTTTGCGAAGATCATGGCGCTGCTCGCGCTGTTGTTGCTCGTGTACGGTACGGCGGGAGCGGCCACGACGCTCGAAGCTCACGATCCGCTACGGGGTCGCGCGGCGGTCACGGATACGACTCGACCACCGCCGCTCGCCGCCGCCGAAAACCGCGATCTCAAGCGCGTCCGGTCGTATGCGATGCAGCCGCCCACCATTCCGCACGCGATCGACAACTACCAGATCGATCGCTTCGCCAATCGCTGCCTCATGTGTCACGCGCGCACGCGGGCAGCGGAGACGCAAGCGACGCCGATCAGCATCACGCACTACACCGACCGCGACGGCAACTTCCTCGCCGACGTGGCGCCGAGGCGCTACTTCTGCGACACCTGCCACGTCGTGCAGATCGACGTGAAGCCCGATGTCGCCGTGCAGAACACGTTCGAAGACGTGGAGACGCTGGTGAAGCGTACTCAAACGAAGAACAAGCCGGCGCCGAAGAAGAAATAACGAAGCGCATTCGAGCAACGCGGACGGCGAAGAAACTGAATGATCGATCTACTGAAACGCTACTGGCGCACGGTTTCAACCCCGAGCCGGTTCTACAGCCTCGGCTTTCTCGTAGTCGGCGGCTTCATAGGCGGCATCCTCTTCTGGGGTGGTTTCAACACCGCGATGGAGCTCACGAATACCGAACAGTTCTGCACCGGCTGTCACGAGATGCGCGAAAACGTCTTCCAGGAGCTTCAGCCGACCATCCATTTCACGAACCGCTCCGGCGTGCGAGCGAAGTGCTCGGACTGCCACGTGCCGCGCGATTGGACCCACAAGATCGCCCGCAAGATGCAAGCCTCGAAGGAAGTCTGGGGAAAGATTTTCGGCAGCATCGATTCGCGCGATAAATTTCTCGACAAGCGCCTCGAGCTCGCGCAACGCGAATGGGCGCGCCTGAAGGCGAACGACTCGCTCGAATGTCGCAACTGCCACGATTACGATTCAATGGACTTCACACGCCAGGGCAGGCGAGCTGCGAACGCGCATTCGACGGCGCTCGATCAGGGCACCAAAACCTGCATCGACTGCCATAAGGGTATCGCGCACCGCCTGCCGGACATGGAGGGCGACGTGCTGCAGGCGGAGCTCAGATGAGACAGCGTGAGCTGACGGCGGCGGAAGCCCGTGTGGACACCGGTCGCGATTCAGTGCGCAAAACCGAAGAGTTCAGATCGTGGGTTTTCCTGACCTTCGTCATGGCGCCGCTGCTCGCCGTGCTGGTCGTGAGCGGCTACGGTTTCATGGTATGGATGTTCCAGCTCTTCGTAGGCCCGCCGGGTAACTGACCGGCCGCCCTCTTTTGGGGCACGCCAGTTGCTCTCGTCACTGGACGCGTGTCGCGTTCGACCCCCGCGGCGTGCGCCAACAAGAATAGCGCGAGGAGCTTCTCATGAACGATCCGGCGGCGCGGTCGGTTTTCGCAATTCTCAAGTTACTCAGTCATATATCGCTCGCAGCAATGCTTGGCGCTGTCCTCTACGCGGCAGCCATGGCTCTGCGTTACTGGCCCGGCATCACCGTGTAAAAAAGGGAGGGCGCTGCCATGACGCGCAGACAGGCGCGGCTTTTCGCGATCGTTTCAACAGTGCTCGCGACGGTAGCTTTCATCGGCATGACGATCGACAGCCACCGCCAGTTTCCACGGCTCACGAACGAACAAGACATGACGCCGGAAGTCCTCGCCGGCAAGCGCGTGTGGCACAAGTACAACTGCACGAACTGCCACACGCTGCTCGGCGAAGGCGCCTATTACGCGCCCGATCTCACCAAGATTGCGGCACAACGCGGACGCGAATATCTGCGGGCCTTCATGAAAGATCCGAGCGCGTTCTACGACGAGCAGAAGTATCGCCGCGTCATGCCGCGTCAGGGCCTCTCCG
>DASRIK010000250.1:0-6307 GCA_035650035.1 Burkholderiales bacterium
GCGGCCGCGGAACGCAGGATAGAGCCGACATTGCCCGGATCCTGAATGTCCTCGAGCATGACGCACGGGCCGGGTACGCGCGGTGGGGCCGCCGGTCGCGGCGTCTGCACGACCGCGATGAGGCCGGTGGGCGTCGTAACCGACGAAAGCTCGCGGAACAGTCCATCGCTCAGCACGAGCGGTCTCGATCCGGATTCCTCGATCAACGCCGCGACTTCGCGATTCTGGAGTCCGGACGCGCTGACGACGATCTCTTCCGGCGTCCCCACATGCCGCAAGTACGCGGCCGTGAGATGCGCACCGTCGAGGAGCGAGCGCCCCGCTTTGCGTCGCTCGCGGGAGGACTGCTGAAGCTTCAGTACTGCGCGAAAGCGTGGATTGTCGGCGGACGTGATGAGCTGCACCGGTCGCGTCATCGCGCACAAGTGCGAAAGCCGGCGAACACGTCGCGCCTGTCCGGCGTATAGAAGTTGCGCCACGTATTCCGGATGAGCACGGCACGCGTCGCGTGGCAGCCGCCTCGAAGCACCTGGTGGTTGCCGAACCATGGCTCGGAATAGTCCTTGTACGGATCGGCCACGAAGCCCGGATACGGCAGAAAGGCGTCAGAAGTCCATTCCCAGACGTTACCGATCATCTGTCGACAGCCCCACGCGCTGTCGCCGTCCCGCAAAGCGGCGACATCGACGCGGCCCTGCGCGAAACCATGCAGATTGGCACACCGCGGCTCCGGCGGCGCACTGCCCCACGGATAGCGCCGCTTCTCAACGCCTCGTGCAGACGCGGCGGCAAACTCCCATTCCGCTTCCGTCGGCAGTCGGCGGCCCGCCCATCGACAGTATGCGTCGGCTTCGAAACAGCTGACGTGCATGACGGGCAGGCGGGACGCAAGCGGCAGCACCTGGTCGAAACGACGCTCGAACCAGCTCTTTTCTTCTCTTTGCCAGTACACGGGCGCTTGGGCCGCCATCGCGACTCGCCACGCCCAGCCTTCTGCGCTCCACAACTCGCGCCGTGCATAGCCGTCGTCATCGACGAACGCAGCGAACTCCGCATTCGTAACGGCAGTGCGCGCCATGCGGAAGGGCTCTACCGTCACCGGGTGTGCCCATTTTTCATTGTCGAAAACGAAGCCGCTACCCGGTGCTGCGCCCAGCATGAATTCGCCGCCGGGAATCTCCGCGTCGCCGGAACATTCCGCGTTTTGCGCCGCCTGAAGCTCGTCCGCGCCCGTAAGCCCCGGCAGGCCGAGCGTCTGGCGCGTATAGGTAAATGCCTCGCAATGCATTTCTTCGTGAAGCGCAGCAAGCTGAACGAAGTAGGAGAGCGCGCGATTACCGGGCTCGCTAGCAATCCGCTCCCGTGCGCGTTGTAGCACGTCGGCCAGATAATCCAGCGTCGCATCGAAGCTCGGCAGCGGCAAATCCCAGCGCGTGGAATGCGGCACGTGCGACGAGTCGTACAAACTGTCCGCGCCCGGCAGGATCGAAGGTGCGAGCGTGTCGCCGGAGCGTTCGCGGAGGCACCATCGCTCCTGAAACCAGCCGAGATGCCCGATCTCCCACAGCGGCGGATTGACGATTCGGAGACGCGGCCCGAGCAGTTGATCTCCTGTGAGCCGGGCTGCATGCGCGAGCGTGCGCGCACGCGCGTCGAGCAGCATCTGCTCGAGTGCAGCGTCGTCTACGCTCATATCCGCCAGCATGGCGGCGCCCGGTGCATTCACGGCAATGGATTTTGCTATAGTCGGGCGACAGTTTATCCCGCCCCTTGGGAGCGTCTCCAGCTTGAAAATTTCGATCGTCACGCCCGCAGCAGCGCGCTCGCGCAACGGCAATCGCAACACGGCGACGCGCTGGGCGGGCTTTCTGCGCGAGCTCGGACACAAAGTCGAAGTCGAGCAGCAGTGGAGCGGCGGCCCCGCCGATGTCATGATCGCGCTGCATGCGCGCCGCAGCCATCCTTCCATACGCGCGTACTCCGAAAGCTTTTCCGGCCGTCCGCTCGTCGTGGTGCTCACGGGGACCGATCTTTATCGGGATATCCGCAGCGACCCGGACGCACAGCGTTCGCTCTCGCTCGCCACACATCTCGTCGTGCTGCAGGAGCTCGGCGCGATGGAGCTCCCGACGCGTTTCCGCTCCAAGACTCGCACCATCTACCAGTCTGCGCGTGCGGCCGCTACAGCGTCGCCGCTTACTGGATGCTTCGAAGTCGTGGTGAGCGGCCATCTGCGGGAAGAAAAAGACCCTTTTCGCACGGCAGCGGCCGTCGCGCTCCTTCCGCCGGAAAGCCGCATTCGCGTCACTCACATGGGCGGCGCGCTCACTCCCGAGATGGCTGCGGAGGCGCGCGGGTGGATGGAACGAGAGCCCCGCTATCGATGGCTCGGCGAGTTGCCGCGCTGGCGCGCTCTGCGCGTTCTCGCGCGAAGCCGGCTCATGGTCATCAGCTCGCGCATGGAAGGCGGCGCGAACGTCGTATGCGAAGCGATCGCGTCCAGGGTACCCGTGATTGCCTCACGCGTGCGCGGCAACGTCGGAATGCTGGGGCCGCACTATCCCGGTTATTACCCGCTCGCCGACGAACGCGCGCTCGCACGTTTGCTCGCTCGTGCCGAACGCGACCGAGCCTACTATTCGGCGCTCGCGCGTGCGTGCGCCGCGCGCGCCAAACTCGTGACGCCGGACCGCGAACGCGACTCGCTCGAGCGTCTGCTGGCAGACGCTTGCGCGACCTCGCAGCGCGTCAGGAAACCGTCCCGCGTGCGAGCAGCGGCATGATCGCCGCGGCGGCCTTCTCATCCGTATTCTGGCGGAGCGAACGCCGTATCCGCTCGAACTGATCGTCCAGGCGGTCCCGCACGGACTTGTCGCGCACGAGCAGAAGCACCGCCTCGGACAATTTCTCCGGTGTCGCGTCGTCCTGCAAAAGCTCCGGCACGATTCTCTCCCCGGCCAATATGTTCGGCATGCCGGCGTGAGATACATAGATGCGGCGCTTCACCAGCCACCATGTAAGCGGATTGATGCGATACGTGATCACCATGGGACGCTTGAGCAGTGCCGCTTCGAGCGTCGCGGTGCCCGAAGCAGCGAGCACGACATCCGCGGCCGCCATGGCTTCGAGCGAATGCCCGATCATCATCGTGAGGTTGAGGTTCTCCGGCTGCACGCGCGCGAGTGCCGTCTCGAACAGCATTTTGCTTTCGCGCGTGACGAACGGCACCAGGAAACGGGCGTCCGGCAGCTGCTCGCTCAGCTTCACGGCCGTGCGCACGAAGAGCTCGCCCATGTATTCGAGCTCGCTCACGCGGCTGCCGGGCAGGAGCGCGATCACGGGCGCCTTGAGCGGGAGCCGCAGCTCCTCTCGCACGAGCTCCATCGCAGGCAAGTCCGCGAGCACGTCGGCCAGCGGATGGCCGACATAGTGCACGGGCACGCCCGCGTTCTCGTACAAGGCTTTCTCGAAGGGAAAGATCGTCAGCAGCAGCGATACGGCGCGCTTCACCTTGTGCACGCGCTCCCGCCGCCATGCCCATATCGTCGGCGCGACGTACTGCACCGTCGGAATGCCCGCCTTCTTGAGATCCACCTCGAGGTCGAGATTGAAATCGGGCGAGTCGACGCCGACGAAAAGCGCCGGCCGGTCGCGGAGGAAATGCTTGCGGAGCTGTCGGCGTATTCCGACGATCTCCCGGTAATGCCTGAGCACTTCGATGAGGCCGCGTACCGCGAGCTTTTCCATGGGGAAGAGAATCTCCATCCCCGCAGCTTCCATCTTCGGACCGCCGATGCCGACGAAGCGAAGTCCCGGCCTGCGCTCGCGGAGCGCACGGATCAAGTGAGCGCCAAGCTGATCCCCGGAAGCTTCTCCCGCGACGATGCCGATCGTGAGCGGGCGCGCCGATGAATCGGGCATCGACGGTTCCCGGGACGAGCTAGCGAATGATGCCGCGGCCCGGCACGGCGACGAAATCGAGGAGCGGCTGGATCTCGGGACTCTTCTGCGCTTCCTCGGCGAGCGCATCCTTCACCTGCTCGATCGTGAGTGACGAGCGGTAGAGCGCTTTGTACGCACGTTTGAGCGCAGTGATGCTCTCCGTGCCGTATCCCCGCCGCCGCAGCCCTTCCGTGTTGATGCCAAACGGCTGGGCCGGGTTGCCCGACGCTTTCACGTACGGCGGCACGTCCTGCAGCACGATCGTGCCCATTCCGGTGATGCTGTGCGCGCCGATTCTGCAGAACTGGTGCACGACGGTAAAGCCGCCGAGGATTGCGTCGTCGCCCACCACGACGTGTCCCGCGAGCTGCGCGTTGTTTGCGAAGATCGTGCGGCTGCCGATGCGGCAGTCATGCGCGATGTGGACGTACGCCATGATCCAGTTATCGTCTCCGATGGTGGTAACCCCGCCGCCCTGGGCGGTGCCGCGGTTGAGCGTGCAGTACTCGCGTATGGTGTTACCGGCACCGATTTCGAGACGCGTCGCCTCGCCGGAATACTTCTTGTCCTGCGGTGCGTCCCCGATCGATGCGAACTGCCAGATGCGACAGTTCGGTCCGATGCTCGTCGCACCGGCGATCACCGTATGCGGACCGATACGGCAACCGCTGGCGATTTCGACATCCGGGCCGATGACGGTATACGGTCCGACTTCGACGTCAGAAGCCAGACGCGCGCGGCTGTCGACGATGGCCGTCGGGTGAACGCTGCCCTGCATGAGCGTTCAGCAGGCCTCAGTCATTCTGGAGCTCCCGTATCGTGCACAGGAGATCGGCTTCCGCCACGACCGCGTCTTCGACGCGCGCCTCGCCGTGGAACTTCCAGAGCCCACGCATATGGCGCACGAGTGTCACGTCGAGGTGCAGCGTGTCGCCCGCGGTGACAGGCTTCTTGAAACGTGCATTGTCGATACCGACGAAGTAATAGACCTGGGTTCCGTCCGGCTTGTGCCCTTCGGTGGTGAACGTCAGTATCGCGGCCGTCTGCGCGAGCGCTTCGATGATGAGCACGCCCGGCATGACCGGGTGGTGCGGAAAGTGGCCCGGGAAGAACGGCTCGTTGATGGTCACGTTCTTCAGCGCCACCACCTTCTTGCCGGGCTCGCACGAGAGCACGCGATCCACCATCAGGAACGGATAGCGGTGGGGCAGGTACTCGAGAACGCGGCGGATATCCATTATTGTCATGAACGACTCCTTCCCAGCCGCTCGATCGCAGCCTCCAGCTCGCCGATACGCTTCGCCATTTCCGCGAGGTGCCGCACCTGCGCGGCGTTGCGGCGCCACGTTCTGTTCGGCTCGAACGGATACACGCCGCTGTACGTTCCCGCTTCGTCGATCGAGCGGGTGATCGACGTCTGCCCCGAGATTTCCACGTTGTCCGCAATCTCCACGTGCCCGGCGATACCGACGGCACCCCCTATCCGACAGTAGCGGCCGATCCGCACGCTGCCCGCGATCCCGGTACACGCCGCGATGGCCGTATGCGCACCGATTCGCACGTTATGCGCTATCTGAATCTGATTGTCGAGCTTCACGCCGTCTTCGATGATGGTGTCGTCTATGGCGCCACGGTCTATCGTCGTATTCGCGCCGATCTCGACATCATCGCCGATGCGCACTGCGCCGATCTGCGGTACTTTCACCCAGCGATCCTCGTCGAACGCGAGCCCGAAACCGTCCGCCCCGATCACCGCACCGGAATGAATGACGGTACGCTCGCCGACGACACAACGATCGTATACCGTGACGGACGGGTACAGGCGCGATGCGCGCCCGATCCGTACCGCCTCGCCGAGGTACGTCGAGGCACCGATGACTGCGCCCGCCTCGACCTGCGCACCGCGACTGACCACCGCGTAGGGCCCGATTTCGGCACCCGGATCCACCCTCGCAAGTGGATCGATTTGAGCGGTGGCATGAATACCAGGCTCGCTCTGGCGGGGCGGGTTGAGCAGCGCCGAAACGCGCGCGAAGTACGCGTATGGATTCGCACAGACGATACGCGGAAGGTGAGTGGCGTCGCGCGCTGCGATGCCTACGATCACGGCCGCAGCCTGCGTTCGCTGCAGGTGCTTCGAGTAGCGCTCGTTGGCCAGGAAAGCGATCGTGCCCGGACCGGCATTCTCGAGCGTCGCGACACGGCTCACCTCGAGCTCCGGATCGCCGACGATCTCGCCGCCGAAGCGCTCACCAAGCTCGCGCAGGCTGTAACGCTTTCCGCTTTCGCTCATGAGCGCCGTGTCCCCATGTCACCGGGCGCCCGGAAGCTCTTTGTTACCCTGTCTATCTCTCGGACGCCAGAG
>DASRIK010000251.1:0-3896 GCA_035650035.1 Burkholderiales bacterium
CGAGGAAGTGATCGACGCCAAGACCCACTTCACGGTGAGCATCACGCCGCTGCCCGCCGACAACGCCACGGACCACGAGACCGAGGCGATGCGGCGCACGATGATCCAGCAGTTCGATCAGTACGTGAAGCTGAACAAGAAGATCCCGCCCGAGATCCTGACCTCGCTCGCGGGAATCGACGAAGCCGGTCGCCTTGCGGACACGATTGCCGCGCACCTGCCGCTCAAGCTCGAGCAGAAGCAGGAAGTGCTCGAGATGTTCGACGTGAAGCATCGCCTCGAGCACCTGCTGAAGCTCGTCGAAGGCGAGCTCGACATCCTGCAGGTGGAGAAGCGTATCCGCGGGCGCGTGAAGCGCCAGATGGAGAAAAGCCAGCGCGAGTACTACCTGAACGAGCAGGTGAAAGCGATCCAGAAAGAGCTCGGCGAGCTGGAAGAAGGCGCCGATCTCGACGAGATCGAGAAGAAGATCAAGCTCGCGCGCATGCCGAAGGAAGCGCGCAAGAAAGCCGAAGCGGAGCTGAAGAAGCTGCGGCTCATGTCACCGATGTCGGCCGAAGCGACGGTCGTGCGCAACTACATCGATTCGATCGTGTCGCTGCCGTGGCGCAAGAAAAGCAAGATCAACACGGATCTGGGCGATGCCGAGAAAATTCTCGACGAGGACCACTACGGGCTCGAGAAGGTGAAGGAGCGCATTGTCGAATATCTCGCCGTGCAGCAGCGCGTTGACAAGCTGAAAGCGCCGATACTATGCCTCGTCGGTGCGCCCGGCGTGGGCAAGACTTCGCTCGGCCAGTCGATTGCGCGCGCGACGAACCGCAAGTTCGTGCGGATGTCGCTCGGCGGCGTGCGTGACGAGGCGGAGATCCGCGGTCATCGCCGGACCTACATCGGTTCGATGCCGGGCAAGATCCTGCAGAACATGACGAAGGTCGGCGTGAGGAATCCGCTCTTCCTGCTCGACGAAGTCGACAAGATGGGCATGGATTTCCGCGGCGATCCCGCGAGCGCGCTGCTCGAAGTGCTCGATCCCGAGCAGAACCACACGTTCGTCGACCACTACATCGAGGTCGAATACGATCTGTCGGACGTGATGTTCGTCGCGACGGCGAACACGCTCAACATCCCGCCGGCGCTGCTCGACAGGATGGAAGTCATTCGGCTGTCGGGTTACACCGAGGACGAGAAAGTGAACATCGCGCAGCGGCACCTGCTGCCGAAGCTCATGAAGAACCACGGGCTGAAGGAAGACGAGCTCACGGTCTCCGAGAGCGCGATTCGCGACACGATCCGCTATTTCACGCGGGAAGCCGGTGTGCGGGCGCTCGAGCGCGAGATGTCCAAGATCTGCCGCAAGGTGGTGAAGGAGCTCGTGCGCGAAGGCGAGCACCGCAAGGTCTCGGTGAGCGCGCGCAATCTCGACAAGTACCTCGGGGTGCGTCGCTACACGTTCGGCATGGCCGAGAAGAACAACCAGGTGGGCCAGGTGAACGGGCTCGCATGGACCGAAGTCGGCGGCGAGCTGCTCACGATCGAAGCCGCGACGATGTCCGGCAAGGGCAAGATGACGACGACCGGCAAGCTCGGCGAAGTCATGCAGGAATCGGTGCAGGCGGCGTTGTCGGTGGTGCGTGCACGGTCGCGGCGCCTCGGCATCCAGGACGACTTTTATCAGAAGCACGATATCCACATTCACCTGCCGGAAGGCGCGACGCCGAAAGACGGTCCGAGCGCGGGTATCGGCATCTGTCTCGCTATGGTGTCTGCGTTGACGGGCATTCCGGTGCGCGCTGACGTGGCGATGACGGGCGAAATCACCTTGCGCGGCGAAGTGCTGACGATTGGCGGCCTGAAGGAGAAGCTCCTTGCGGCGCATCGCGGTGGCATCAAGTCCGTGCTGATCCCTGAAGAGAATGTCAAAGACCTGGCGGAGATTCCGGACAACGTGAAGAACCGTCTCGAAATCCATCCGGTCAAATGGATCGACCAGGTTCTCGAGATGGCGCTCGAGCGCAAGCCCGAGCCGCTTCCCGAGCAGGCCGACGCTTCGGCGATCCCGCCGGTGACGGAAACGCCGGCGCCTGCGGCGCTCAAGCACTGAGCACGCGCCCTCGCTGGTCAACAGCGGGGGCTTGAGCTAGAATCGCGCTCCGGTTTTCGAGTATCCGGAGCGCGATCCGGGTGCTTAGCTCAGCTGGTAGAGCGTCGCCCTTACAAGGCGAATGTCGGCGGTTCGATCCCGTCAGCACCCACCAGAAATGCTACGTCCGAAAGTGCAACCCTACTTTCGGCCGGAACGGCAAGTCAGCACCAAAGCCTTCGGGCGGCCGGGCGGCTTTGGTGGGTAAGAGCAACGTCGGAGTGGTAGTTCAGTTGGTTAGAATACCGGCCTGTCACGCCGGGGGTCGCGGGTTCGAGTCCCGTCCACTCCGCCACCTTTCTTCAGCGGTCTCCTTCCAAGTACTTCCCCGGGGTGAGGGGCCGTACAGTCCCCAGACCAGGCTCACGACCGCGTTAACGCGCAGTCGTCCGCCTCGCTCGAGGACTTGTCTCGCCTTGACATATGTCCTCTACTCGTTAACCTAGCCCCATAACCAAATCACCGATCGGTCTCGCGGTGGCTCAGCAGGGGAGGACGGACATGACTCGCGTATACACCGGCGCGTGCGTGGTTCTCATCGCAGCAGCGCTCAACGGGTGTCAGGCGACGGGGCCGGACGAACGTTCCAAAGCACCAGAGCCGCCCCCCGCTCCGGCTAGAGCGGTCGACACAGCGCCTGTCGAACCCGCCGTCGCTCCAGAGCCACCTCCACCGCCAGCGGCTGCGTCCGCGCCGCAGCCAGCCCAGGCGGCGCCCACCATGGACCTGAAAACGGCGCAAGGGCTTCTGAACAAGCGCGGGTACAAGGTCGGGGCGCCGGACGGCAAGATGGGCCCCCGCACGCGGCAGGGCCTCAGGCGTTTTCAGACCGAGCAACGCATACCGGTCACGGGCAACCTCGATCGGGAGACGATCGAGCGTCTGATGACGAAGTAAAGGCGATGGGGTAGTATCCGCCCCGAGTCCGCTCCGCCGGTTCTCGCAAAAAAGGCGAACCTTGTTCGCCTTTTTTTCAGTTACTCCTCACGGTTCCTAAATGTTCGATCTCGTCGCGAAACACAAGAAATGGATCATGATCGGTCTGCTGGTCCTGATCATCCCGCCGTTTGCGCTTTTCGGCATCGATACGTACTTCCGCGGCCAGGGCAGCGGCCAGGCCGTCGCGACCGTCGGTGACTACGAGATCTCCGAGCAGGAGTTCGGGCAGGCACTGCGCAGCCGGCAGGACCAGCTGCGGGAGATGGCGGGCGGCCGCGTCGATCCGGCGCTGCTCGACACGCCTGAACAGCGGGCCGCGGTGCTCGAAAGTGTCGTGCGTCAGCGTGTGCTGCTCGCTCACGCGTCGAAGTCCGGGCTGACGGTCTCTACGGACCAGCTGCGCGCGTACATCTCCCAGGCGCCGGAGTTACAGGAAAACGGTCAGTTCTCGAAAGAGCGTTATCAACAGTTCCTGAAATCGCGCAATACGACTGCAGCCGCTTTCGAGAACGACCTCCGTCGCAACATCTTGCTGGCACAGTTGAGCGAAACATTTCTGCAGACGAGCTTCGTTCCGCGTACCGTCGCCGAGCGCGTGTTACGCATTGCCGAGCAGCAGCGCGAGGTGAGCCGGGCCCTGATCGCGCCCGACAAGTTCATCGCCTCGGTAAAGCTCGAGGATGGCGCGGCGAAGAAGTACTACGACAGCCAGCAGGACGAGTTTCGTATTCCCGAGCAGGTGCAGGTCGAATACGTCACGTTGTCCGCCGAGTCGCTGCTCGACAGCGTGCAGGTGGACGCGGCGGAGGTAAAG